>CAJXMS010000134.1 GCA_913056475.1 uncultured Bacteroidota bacterium | reverse complement strand
TCTCCGCGCTGCAGTACCAGGACCTGGTCTGCTACTTCTCGCACTACGGCCAGGTCATGACTGATGAAGAGCATGCCCATATCGTATTCTTCTCCGAGCCGGGCCATCAATCTGAGGATGCTGGCCTGCACACTTACATCCAGCGCTGTGGTGGGTTCATCCGCAATGAGCAAAGTGGGCCGGCAGGCCAGGGCCATGGCGATCATGATCCGCTGCTTCTGCCCGCCGCTGAGCTGATGGGGGTAGGCGCGGGCCAGCTCTTTTACGCGGGGCAGCTCCACTTCTTCCAGTAGCTCCAGCACGCGCCGATGTCTTTGCTTGCCCGTAAGGGAGCTGTGCCAGCGCAGGACCTCTTCTACCTGATGGCCGCAGCGCTGGCTGGGATTAAGCGAGCTCATGGGCTCTTGAAAGATCATAGACATGGCGCGGCCGCGTAACCTTCGCCTTGCTTCGGGGGGCATAGCGAGCAGCTCTTCCCCTTGGAAATAGATCTTTCCTGCCGGGGCAATCCCCGAGGGGAGAAGCCCCATAATGGCCAGGCTGGTGAGGCTTTTACCGGAACCCGACTCGCCCACCAGGCCCAGGCAGCTGCCTTTTTCTAAACGGAAGCTTAGTGGCTGCAGTAAAGTCTCGTGGGTAGTAGCCAGTTGAAGTTGCTCCACGCGGAGGAGGGGGGCGTTCATACGGGGTTTTCGAGTTGGAAGTCTATTTTAGGCGCTTGCCCGGTGATGTGAAGATAAACGGAAACCAGGGTAACCACGTCTTTCTCGCAGTAGCGTACGATGCGGGGTAAGTTCTCCTCTTCCCAGTAAACGCGCCCTACCTGGGCGCCGTCTATATCATCTTTAGGGGTAGGAAGGCCAAATACGGCCGCCAGTAATTTGAGGCTGGTGTAGTTTTTCCGGTCGCCCAGCTTCCAAAGTTCTAAAGTGTCCAGATGGGGCACCTGCCAGGGCTTGAGGCCCGAGATATCCAGCTGCGGAGGGAGGGCTATCCCGTGAATAAGCATCCGGCGGCCCAGGTAGGGGAAGTCAAACTCTTTCCCGTTGTGGGCGCAAAGCAGGTAATCGGCCTCTAGCTTGGTCAGTAGGTGTTGAAAATCGCTGAGTAGTTTTTTTTCGTTGTGCCCGCTAAAACTTTTCAGGCGCAGTTGCCAGTTTTCGGAAGAACCTGCTTGGTGCAGCAGGCCGAAGCTTATGCATACGATTTTGCCAAACTCCGCCAAAACACCGGCTCGTTCCCGGTAATAATCCCGGGCGGAAGGGGGGCTTTCCGGTACGCGCTCCCGCTGCCAGCGGGTTTTATCCGCCCATAACTTTTGCCATTCTTCTGGGAGGGCTTCAAAATGGGGCTTCTGGGCCACGGTTTCGATATCCAGGAAAAGGATTTTAGCAGGATCGGCCTTCATATTGGGGCAAGATAAAACTTTTTTCCCCGAGGCAGAAGGGAACCAGTTGGTAATAATAAGCTTATAAAAATAGAGGGCAGCGGCGGCGAAGGGTACATTTGGCCGGGAGGCCTTAAACAAAAAAAGCGCTCCCGCAGGAGCGCTTGTGAAAAAAAAGGTCGGTTACGATTAGCCGCAATGATCCTGAAAAGCCTGGGTGAGGTTATCGGCGATCATTTCGGCCGGGCGGCCTTCAATGTGGTGGCGTTCAATCATGTGGACCAGCTGACCGTCTTTGAAAAGGGCCATGCTGGGCGAAGAGGGCGGGAAGGGCGCCATGAGGTCGCGGGCGGCTTTTACGGCCTCTACATCGTTGCCCGCAAAGGCGGTCACCATCCGGTCGGGCAGGGGAGTGCCTTTTTCGATGGCAAGCTTCACGGCGGGGCGGGCATTGGCCGCTGCGCAGCCGCATACCGAATTGATTACCACCAAGGCCGTTCCGTCCGCTTTGATATTTTGTTCTACTTCTTCGGGGGTGCGCGTTTCGGTAAAACCTATCTGGGTAAGGTCTTCGCGCATAGGGGCTACTAAATCTTCAGGATACATATTATGTCAATTTTTAGGAAAGGACAAAGATAAGCCTTGACGCATTGAGGCGCAAGATGGGGGGCAGAGGCCTATCGGGGTTAGATGCGCTCTATTAATCCGTGCATGTAGCTGATAATGAAGCTGCAACGGGCAGTGCGCTTAAATAAAGTAATGCAAATTGCGCGGGGAGCGCTCCCGGTGAAAATCTTCCACAGCGGCTTCCAGCATTTTCATTTTGCGGCGGCTTAAAAGGGTGATGCTGAACTTTTCGCTGATTTCCCGCCCGGCCGATAGGTAGGTGACCTCTAGCTTATTGCGAATACCGCTGCGGTCTATATTAAGGTCGGTAATATTCATTTTCGGAATGCGGCGGCTTTTACCTAGTACTTGACTGAGCGCCAAGTGCGAACGGATTTTTACCACCTCACTTTGGGCATCAAAGGTGAAGATCGGGAAACCCACGTAGCTGTAAAAAAGGACGGCAGCGGCCGGAATAGCGATGGCGACGTAGCCGTTTACTTTCAAATCACCAAAGAGCCCGGGAACCAGATAAAGGCCCAGGTCCAGAATGACCAATCCCCCTAAGATAAAGGGCATTAAGCGTAAGGTCCGGCTGATTTGTAGATTGCTTACCAGCATTGGAAAGGGGCGATTTCAAAAACTATTCCAAAGGCCCCTAAGGTAAAACTTAGCGTCGATTTTTAAAAAATTCCTGCAAGATGGCCTGGGCTTCCCCTGCCAGCGGACCCTGATGCACTTCGGTCTTGGGGTGCAGTTGCCCCCCCATTTGCCGGTAGCCGCGCTTGGGGTCTTCGGCGGCGTATATCACGCGCTGCACCTGGCTCCAATAAAGGGCACCCGCGCACATAGCGCAGGGTTCCAGGGTCACGTAAAGGCTGCAGCCGCGCAGGTATTTGCCCCCCAGATAGTCTGCTGCTGCCGTAATGGCTTGCATTTCCGCGTGGGCCGTCACATCATTAAGCGTTTCCGTAAGGTTGTGGGCCCGGCCTATGATACGCTCGCGGCTTACTACCACGGCGCCCACCGGCACTTCCCCCCGCTCAGCGGCTATTTGAGCCTCCTGGAGGGCTCGGCGCATAAAGTATTCCGCATCGTAGGGATTGGCCATGGGCCAAAAGTAAGTCTGCTGGCCGGATGAGAGGCTCCTGTAACAAAATCGATCCCCTCTCCACAGGCAGCAAGTTGTGATTTTTCTAACGGAAAGTTTTCTGCGAGGCTAAGGAGCGCTTCCTTATCCCTCCCCGGGGCGTTTACCTAAGTATTTTCATACCTTTTTGCGGCAGCTCCCAAAAAGACGGCAACCGCTCCCGTAGGTGCGAGGGGAGTTCTACATAACTTTTTCCTTTTTCGTGTTTTGATCCCTATCCCCCAAGGGGGGCTTTACCATGTAGCTATGAATGAGCGTAAAGCGCGCCAAACTTCCCTCAAAGGGCTCTTGAAGGTTAAAACCCAAAAGCGCGATCGAGTCTCTGACCTCTACGGCTCCCTGGCCCCATCGCCCTTACTCCCCTTACCCCATAAACAGGCACCCAGTACAGCAAATTCACCTTTTCGACCGCAGCGATCTAAGGGCTGATCTTGGCTTTTATACCAACAGGATAGGGGCACCGGTAACGCTTCGGGGGTCTCCTACTTTGAAAATAATAGCCGCGGCCTACTTATTCCATCCCTGGGGCGAAAATTTGCCCCTGGAGCACCCGCCGGGGGAGGGGTATATTGTAATTTTGCCCCTTCGAAAAAATCCCCCGATATTTTATGTATAGAACTCACACTTGCGGAGAGTTACGCCCCGAACACCTCGGCGAGACGGTAGAACTGAGTGGCTGGGTACAGCGGGTACGCGAGCTGGGCGGCATGACCTTCGTAGATCTGCGCGACCGCTACGGCCTTACGCAGCTCACTTTTAATGAAAGCTGGGACCAGGCACTCCTGCAAGAAGCCCGCGAGCTGGGCCGCGAATTTGTGGTGCACTGCCAGGGGGAGGTAAGGCAGCGCGAAAACCCCAATCCCGATAATCCCACCGGCCAAATTGAAATTAAGGTCGCCTTTCTGCGGGTACTCAGCCGTTCGGAGATACCGCCTTTTACCATCGAAAGCGATACCGACGGGGGCGAAGAACTGCGCATGAAATACCGCTATCTGGACTTGCGGCGCCCCCCTTTGCAGCGGAGTATCGCCCTCCGCCACCAGGTAGACCACGAGGTGCGCCACTACCTGCGTGAACGGGGATTTTTCCACGTAGACACCCCCTACCTTATCAAATCTACCCCGGAAGGGGCCCGGGACTTCGTGGTGCCGTCCCGCTTGCATCAAGGCCAGTTTTATGCCTTACCCCAATCGCCCCAAACTTTCAAGCAGCTCTTGATGATCTCGGGCTACGATCGCTATTACCAAATCGTGCGGTGCTTCCGGGATGAAGACTTTCGCGCCGATCGGCAGCCCGAATTTACCCAGATAGACTGCGAAATGAGCTTTGTGGAGCAAAGCGATGTGCTGCGCACCTTTGAAGGACTTACGGCTCATCTTTTGCGCGAGGTAGCTGGCGCCACGCCGGTAACGCCCTTTCCCCGCCTTTCTCATCAGCAGGCGCTGGAACGCTACGGTACCGATAAGCCGGATATTCGCTTTGATATGACCCTTTGCGATATTACTTCCCTGGCCCAGGGGGCGGGATTTAAGGTGTTTGATCAGGCGCAGCTCGTTACCGCTATTCGCGTAGAAGGACAGGCGGCTTACACCCGAAAACAGCTGGATGCGCTCACCGCCTGGGTGCAAAGACCGCAAGTGGGGGCTAAAGGCCTCATCTGGGTGAAGCATCAAGCGGACGGCAGCTTTAAGTCTTCGGTTGACAAGTTCTTTGGCCCCGAACAGTTACAGAATTGGGCCCAGGCCTGCGAAAGCCAACCGGGCGACCTGCTCCTGGTGATGGCGGGCGAGACCAGTGCTACCCGAAAAGGGATGGGCATGCTCCGCTTGCAGCTGGCAGATGAACTGGGCCTGCGCAGGCCGGATCAGTTTGCCCCCTTGTGGGTTACCGATTTTCCGCTGCTCGAGTGGGAGGAAGAAAGCCAGCGCTACCACGCTATGCACCACCCCTTTACCGCCCCCCGCACCGAAGATCTGGCGCTGCTGGATCAAAAACCGGAGGAGGTGCGCGCTCAAGCGTATGACCTGGTGCTCAACGGCAACGAAATAGGAGGGGGCTCTATTCGTATTCACGACCGGAACTTGCAGGAAAAAATGTTCTCAGTGCTCGGGTTCTCGGAAGCCGATGCGCAAGCCCAGTTTGGGTTCCTATTGGATGCTTTTCGCTACGGCGCCCCCCCTCACGGCGGCATGGCCTTCGGTTTTGACCGCTTGGTGGCGCTTTTGGGCGGTAGTGAAACCATCCGTGATTACATGGCCTTCCCCAAAAATAATGCGGGGCGGGACCTAATGATCGATGCGCCCGCTCCCATAGATGCTAGCCAGTGGCAAGAGCTGCACCTGCGGCAGGCGGCCCAAAGCGATCAGTCCTAAGGATATGCAGGCCAAAGCGACCAGCTTACTGGGGAGAGTGCTGAAGTGGCGGGCTCGTCACCTGAGCCAACAGCAGTTTATGCTCATCCTGGCCGTACTGGTGGGTTTTTTCGTAGGCTTGGTGGCCGTCTCGCTTAAAAACATGGTGCACTTTATTCAGCACCTGATGCACGCGGATTTCCTGGGGCAGTATTTCAATCTCTATTACTTCATTTTCCCCGTGGTGGGTATTGGCATTACGGTTTTGATCAGCAGGCTGCTCGGCGGCCGCCCCGGAGAAGGTATTCCCATTGTGCTTTACTATATCTCCAAGCGCAGCGGCCTGATGAAGGCCAAACAAATGTTTAGCTGGTTGGTAACCAGCTTATTTACCGCAGGATTTGGCGGATCTGTAGGGCTAGAGGGCCCTTCCGTGGGAACTGGTGCCGCCATCGGGAGTAATCTGGGGCGGGTGATGCACCTTAATTTCAAAAACCGCATTCTTCTGCTCAGCTGTGCCAGCGCCGGCGTGCTGGCGGCCGTTTTTAACGCCCCCATTGCGGCCATCATCTTTACCATCGAAATTTTTAGCCTGGATCTTACCATGGCTTCCCTGGTGCCGCTGCTTTTGGCTTCCGTTTCCGGAGCGGTAACCTCCATTTTCCTGCAGGGAAATGATTACCTCTTTCATTACAAATCCCTGGCGCCTTTCGTGGTGGAAGACGTGCCTTTCTACATCATGTTGGGCATTTGTACCGCTCTGGCCTCCGTTTACTTTACCCAGGTTTATTTTTATTTTGATCGTTTTTTTAAAAATATTAAGGGCATAGGCCAGCGCTGGCTTATTGGCAGCCTCGGTCTGGGCTTGCTCATTTGGCTTATACCACCGCTGTACGGAGAAGGTTATGAGACCATTAATCACCTACTTAACGGGGAAGTAGATCAGATTGTCTCCACCA
>CAJXMS010000133.1 GCA_913056475.1 uncultured Bacteroidota bacterium | reverse complement strand
CTGATCCTTGCTTTTATGGCCTTAAGCTGGCCTGTCCCTGGCGGCCCTCCAGGACAAAGCTCTCTTAAGCTTCAAAAGCCTGCTGAGGCCCCCTATCTTTTACTGGGGCTTTTTTATTCGTTTTGATAAACTGAGGTGTCGGGCGGAAAGGGGACTCTAATAAGTTATTTTTAAATAACTGAATTAAATTAATCTATCGATTAAAATGACTAATAAAAGATAAAAATAGGAGACTTTGGCTTGATCTTACCAGAAAGCGTCCCTACATAATCATGTAATTTGTAGATCCAAAACACAAATTGCCGCTAAGAATGACTTGGTGGTACTGTCCATCTAACAACGAAAAATCGAATTTAATCATCCATCCGGACAGGATAAATTCAGTTTAGGGAGGGCTGAAAATGCAATAGGCATAGCTTCCGGAGAAGAACGAAGGAGCGGTGCCTTCTTGCCCAGGATAGGGATTAACGATGAAAACTATTTAATTTATGCTAGAGAAAATAGGCCGAAGTGCTCCCTACTATTACACTTTGGTGGGCCTGGTGTTGGTTGTCCTGTTCCTGCTGGGGTTCCAGCTGCACCTCGGAATAGAGCCGCTTAAATTTTTCACCCAGGGTTCCATAGCTTATTCTGCTTTATGGCTGGTGGTGGCGATTCCGGGGCTGTTTTTGCTGGGGCATTTGGCAGCTCAGTTGGAGATTTTTGTTCGGAACCATACAGGTCTTAAGTACAGCCCTTATTCGGTTTACGGGGCCTGCTTGGTGGTGCTGAACCAGGTGGAAGAAGGGAAAGAGGACCTGCGGCAAGTAGCCCGTCGCTTGATGTCTGTACCGAGCGAGCTGCAAGGAATTTACACGGAACGGGAAGAAAGTCGGGAATTGGCCCAATGGATCCGGCATCGGGATAAGTTCTTTGCACCACAGGGAGGAATGGCTCCGGCAAGCTTGGATGGCTGGGCGCAATTATTTAGGCTTCTTTTCTTTTGCTTTCTGGTGGCAGAAGTGTTTATACTGCCCCAGTGGCTATTTTTCTCGGAGGGCCTTCCGGAGGGGGCGCCGTACTTCCTTCTTATCAGGTTAACTCTGCTGCTGTTTTGTTACCTGCGGGCGGTTCATTACAGCCGTCTTTACGTAGAGGCCGTGCTTGGGGAAGAACTGAGGCGCCGCGAAAATGCAAAGGAGGCGCCGTTTGCACCGGGAAAGAAGTAACGGAGGACTGATCCGCGCGCGTAGTTTTTTGCCTACTTATCTTTCGTGTGCCCTCTTACTTCAGGCCAAAATCCCAGCAGAAGGAGTTACAAAGGGCTTTGATGTGATAAAAGGCCTTGCTTTAATCGCTCCGGGAACGGTGAAAAGCCCTGGAACCACGGTGATGGCTCAATTTTGCCCTTAGATTATTCTCTTCAAACTAGCTTTTTTCGAGCGGAGGGAAGCTTCTTTTAGCTCCGCTAAAGATTTACGCTGGGCCTGCAAGGTATGAAGGAAAGTAAGGCCGTTGGGCCGGAGGTAGTGAAATCTCAGTTGCTGCCAATGGGGATCAAGAAGCAGTAATGCGCCGTTTTTGTCCGCTATTAGCGGGGAAGGCGGGGATTGTAGATCCAGCCCATACTTCTCCTCGAGCGCCTCTATTAGGGTTTGCTCATAATCTTTTTGGCTGCTTTGCCAGACGGTTGACACAATAAGTGCTTTGTCGTTCCAGAAATGAACGATCACTTTTAGCCGAAGGCTGGCATAACGCGTCTTGTATAGGGCCCATAACTCAGGTTTTTGCCGTATGCTTACCTGGGGGCGGCCCAGCAGCGGTAATTTTCGCCGGGGGCGTAAGGCTTCCCAGGGCAGCCCCAGTGGGCTTAGAGGGACAGGGCTGTACTGGGAGGCCGGCTGGGCAAATTTTTGCTGCAGGTCCTCGGTAAAAGACGCCTGGACGAAGCTGTGTAAAACGGAGCGGTTATAACGGCGTTCGGCAGGACCGAACAAAGGCCACCTGAGCATTGATATTGACTTCTTTTATTATCAAAATTACGGCGAAGAGCGGCGTAGCTTAACTTTTGGGAATAAGGGGGTCCTTTCCCACATACGATTGGGAGGTTTTGGGAGTAATTGGGAGGTTTTGGGAAGGGGTGGTTGAGCGGGCCAGGCGCTAAGAAGGAGGGGGATGAGCGCTCAGTTTGTCTTGTAAATAATCTTCTAACTTGAGCTCAGCCGGTATTTGAAGCTTGTTTTTTATCGTGGATTTAAGATTGTAGAGGTACTTGGGGGAGATGTCCAGGGTCATCAAGATTTCCTGGGAGCTCATACCCCTGGCGAGGAGGTAAACGGTTTGTTTTTCGCGTGGATTGAGTTTATCAAGGGAAAGCCCTCCGAGGCGTTGTTTTTCCTGTCGCCTGATCTGTTCGTCTATTCGGAGGAGCGCTTTCAAAGCCTGGCGTCCGTTGCCTCCTTTTTGGAGACCGGCTTTGATGGTTTGCAGGTGCTCATCGGCGGTAAGTTCTGCTTCTAACTGCGCGAAGCGCTTTTGCCGGATAATGTACCGGCCGGTCCACAAGAGCACAATGATCAGTGTAACGGCCCCGAGTAAGAGAGCTGCCTGCGTGCTGGTGGATTGCAGGTTTTCCAGGGCACGGGTTTTGGCGGCCACTTTTTCTTGGAGGTCCGCTTCATAACGGGTGGCGGTATAAGCATGGCGTTCGGAGCGGCGGCGCTGGGCCAGGGCGCCCCACAAGAGCTCAAAATCAAGGGAAGCCCCCTGCAGGTAAAGACGTGCCAATAGCCCCTCCGTGCCGAGCTGTTGATAAGCCGTGGTGTCTTTAATGAGCTTTTGGTGCTCCTCGCTCAAAGTCTGGAAGCGAGCGGTATCATTGCGGTAATGGCAGTAAGCCAACAGGATGCGGATGGCGGACCACTCGCTACCCGGCGGCATATCTTCAAAGTAGAGGTCCTCAAAAAGCTCGGTGGCCCGGGAGGCGGAGTCTAATTTGGTATAAGCAGAAAGGAGGTTGTAGCGCGCCAGGAGGCTGTAGTAGCTGCCGGGAGGAGCTTTTTGGGCCACCTCTCGGGCGTGGTAGAGGCTGTTTTGGTAGCGGCGTAAATCGGCATTTAGCCCGGCAATGTTGATCTGGAGCAGCCATAGAATGGGGCCTTCCGGCAAATAGGCATAAGCACTATCGTAAGCGCGGATAGCGCTATCGAGCTGGCCTTCCATTTGGTGGCAGGAACCAATGTTGAGCCATATTTGGCCGCCCCATCGGTCCCGGGCGCTGAGCGCCAGGGATCTTTGGAAGAAAGTGCGGGCGGTAGGGTAGCTTCCGCGTTGGAAAGCTTGTACCCCTCTTACGTAGTGGTACCAGCGCTGGGTCAGCGGCGGGCAGCTATCATCGTAGGCAAAGGTACGCCCCTTCTCATGGGCCAGGTAGGCGCTAAGGGTTTCCCAGCGCCGTTTTTGGGTACAATTGCTCCAGGTACCGTCCTGAAAATGGGCCTGGCGCAAAGAGTCCGCGAGCGTTTCAATGGTCCCGAGCTTCAGGCTGTCATGGGTAAATACCCGGTCTAAAAAGGAGGGCTTTCTGGGGGGTGGGGCCTGCGGCTGCCCGCTTAGGGAGGGCATAAAGAGAAAGGAAACTAAGGTGATGCCCAGGGCGGCTCGAATGCTTGCGGTATTCTTTTTCATCTTGGTGTCCCTTTCTTTCTCAAAGGTAGGTAGCAGAAAAGGGTTAATGCGAAAGCCTTCCCTATCGGTCTTGGCTTATATTATTTAGAGATGGGGTCTTAAGCCCTTTTGCACAGCTGATAAAAGGTTTGAAAAGCGCAGAGAAACGGGAAAATTAAAAGCAAGGCCCGCGGCAACTCAGAGGGAAGTCGAATGTATATGTAATTTGCCGCGGGCGCTTGCAATCACCTCAAAAGAAACATGAAAACAGAGGCTTGTAGACCGGCCTGGCCTCTTAATAAAAAAGGAAGGCCGGGGGCGTGTCAGGATTGATCCTCGCGCTTGCGGTCATGGACTTTTTTGGCCCCGTAGGCGGCACCGGCTGCGGCCAGGAGCGCAATGCCTCCCAGGGGGGCCGGGTTGCTACTGCCGGGGGGCGGTGGGGGAGCCTGGCCCCACAGGGTGCTGGCGGTGCTTAAAAAGGCAAAGAGGAGGAGACTTTTAAAGAGTTTCATAAGAGGGGTGTTAAGATGGTAAATAATTAAGAGGGCCTTTTTTTAACGCAGGTACACTTTCCGGCGGCTGAGGGTACCGTCTTGATGACGAACCGCCAGGAAGTATACCCCGGCCGCGAGGTGATCTACGGCGCACTGGTGGCGATAGCCCTCCGGGCTGGCCTCCAGCAGAAGCCTTCCCGCTGTGCTGCGCAGGCTTATTTGCTTTAAGGGACTTCCCTGGTGCTTACTGTCGATGATAAGCTGCCCCCCTTGCTGGAAGTAGAGGAGCTCGCCGCGGCCCGCTTCGCTAAGGCCCACCCCGGCAAAGGGATCAGCGCTGAGGGCGAGGTAGAAGCGGTTCTGGAGGGGGCCTGTTTGGTTGACGGCAAAGGAGTAATCCCGGGCCCGGAGGTTGGTGATCACGCCCAGGGCGCTATCTATGAGGGTAAGGTGGTGCCCGGGCCAGTGATCCAGTGAATCCAGGGCGATGGTGTAGACGCCCTTTTGGCCGGCGTCCAGGCCGAGGGGGATGATCTTATCCGCTTTCAGAGAAGGAGCCAGGCCCTGGATGGCCAGGTGGCGGCTGCCCAGGATGGAGTAGAAGGCGATGTGGGGATTGCCTTTAAGTTTGCGGCCATCGTAAAGGCGATCGTAGCCATCGGTGGCCCCGGGCACCAGGCCGATGAGGAGTTGGTTTACGGCGCCGCTGCTATGGCGGGCCCGCAGCCAGATGCGCTGGCGGGCTTCGGGCGCCTGGTTTTTGAAAAACTGGCTGTTGTTATCACTCACCCGCTGGTCGTTCTCGAAAGTGACATCGATTTGCTGCTGGCTGATGCCATCTTTCACTTCCACGAAAAAGCCTTGCATGGCGGCGGTGTAGTCGCTGGGGGTTTTGCTGCCGTTGCCGCTGCTGGTGCTGCCGGTGCTATTCCAGGTGGCATAGTCCCCACTTACCGGGTTGCTCCCAAAGGTGGTATGATTCCAGTAGTGGAGGGTGCCCGTTAGGTCCTGATTATCATTTACGAATGCGGCGTTGTCAATGGCGGAGGGGTAAGGATTGCCGGCCAGGATGTAGTCGCCCGCATTGAGGGTACCGGCATCATAGGTGATGGGACCATTGTTGATGGGGCCGGTAAAGGTCCGGGTTTCGGTAATGTTAGCGCTTTGGGTATTTTCCGGGGTAGTGATCACCCCGCGGCCGGCTTCAAAAGTGTAGCTGGTGCCGATGGTGTTCCAGTTATTCTGGCTACTGGACCCCGGCGTCCAGTTGTACGCGTCGTTTATGTTGGTGTTGTCAAACACATCCCCAAAAGTTTCGCCACTTACGGGGCTGCTCCAGTACTTAAAGGCGGCGGGATTGGGGTAGGTGGTCTGGTTTTGGACCTGGTAGTTGCCACTGGCGGTATTCTGGTCGCCCGTGGCCGTTTGGATAAGGGCCGCTCCGTCCTCTATTACCAGCAGGCCGTCGTTAAAAATACCTCCGGTTACCGTGAGATTGGCGGCTGTATCGCCAGAAGCTTTCTTGAGGTGGAGGGTGGCGCCGGTATCGATGGACAAAGCCGCCCAGGTGGTGTTTTGATCGCTTAAGGCCGGCGCATGAGGAGCTTGCAGGAGGACTACGGTATCTTCCGGACCGGGCAGGGCGGCACGGAACCAGTTTTGGCTTTGGCCGGGATCGCTGCTGTGCTGGCCCTGCCAGGTGTGTACCTTTTCCTGAACCTGCACCAGGTAGGGGGCATTGGCATTTACATTTGGCCGGTAGGCCCAGCTGTCCTGGCTACCGTTTGTAGTGGCGTTAATGAAATCGTAGCCGGCAGAAAGGAAGTTTTGGGGATCTGCGAAAAAGGCGCTGTTTTTCCCTTGCCCGCTGGCGCTGCTGTTCAGACCACTCCGCTGGCTGTCCCAAAAACACGCGGTGATGGTTGGACTATTGGAGCCGGCTACGTAGCCGGCAAAACCGCCGGCATTTTTTAGTCCGGCCTGTACCGAACCCAAGCTGTAGCAATAACTGATATGGGGCGATCCATAAAAGGTGTTAATGCGCCCTATCATGCCACCGGCTATTTCGACGCCCCCGGTATTGCCGCTCACGGCGCAGTGGGTGTAGCTATTGCTTATTTGCGTGGTGCCCCTTATTTCCCCGGCCAGGCCTCCGGTATAGTTGGTGCCCTTGATAGTTCCGCGAACGTAGCAATGTTCTACGGTGGCGTTTTTTAAAAGGCCGGCGAGCCCGCCGGTAAACATGACTTTGTTTGAGCCCGGGCGTTTTTCTTCGATGTAGGCCTGAGTAAGGCCCAGCCGCCGGATGGTGGCCCCATCAGGCTGGCCAAACATAGAAA
>CAJXMS010000132.1 GCA_913056475.1 uncultured Bacteroidota bacterium | reverse complement strand
CAAAACTGGGCTATCCGACGGCCAACCTACGCCTGGACGAGCCGGGTAAAATAGTGCCCGCCAATGGCGTGTACGCGGTACGGGGCCGCCTGCCCGCGGAGAATGGCCGCACGCTCAATGGCCTTTGCAATATCGGGATCCGCCCCACCTTTGGCGGGAAATTCCAAACAATAGAAGCGCATTTTTTAGATTTTGAAGGCGATCTTTATGGGAATCAGGTATCGCTGGAATTTGAAAAACGCCTCCGGGAAGAAATTCGCTTTAAGGGACGGGATGAACTGGTGGCCCAAATGGAAAAGGATGAGGCCCATGCGCGGCGTATTTTATAGCCTAAGCTTCTGGCAGTGGGGCTGTGCCTTCCTCTTTTTCTGGACTTGTGGCCTGGTGGCGCAGCCGGTACCGCCCGGCTGGCCCCCGCCAGATAAAACCACCGAACTGAGCCTGAAGGGGGAAGATCTGGACAGCCTGCCTCTTTCCTTGCAACAATACAGGCGGCTGAAAAGGCTCGACCTCAGCAAAAATGAGCTTCGTCAACTCCCTCCCTGGCTAAGTGAAATGGAAAGCCTGGAGGTGATCAACCTCCGCAAAAATCCCCTCCCGCAATTTCCCCACCACTTG
Organism: uncultured Bacteroidota bacterium; assembly: GCA_913056475.1. GTDB lineage: Bacteria > Bacteroidota > Bacteroidia > Flavobacteriales > Schleiferiaceae > CAJXMS01. The sequence goes on along the minus strand of CAJXMS010000132.1, from coordinate 5,980 downwards.
GTGGCCCTCCCCCACTTGCGGAAGCTCATCCTGGCCCAAACGGAGATCGATAGTGTCCCGGCGTGTGTGGGGCGCTTTCCCGCCCTCCGCTATCTGGACCTATGGGACAGTGAAGTGGCCCACCTTCATCCGGGCATCCGAGCAGCGGACTCGCTGCGCTTTCTGGACCTGCGCAATACCTACCTCAGCACCCAGGACTTGAAAGGCTTGATAGAAGACCAGCCTCTATGGGATATCAAAAGTACCTACGGTTGTAATTGCGGTATGCGATAGTGTCAAGTTAAGCCTTACTTATCATTTAACAGGATATTAATTACTTGTTTTTCTGCTATTTATATTCATGCCTTGCCACGTTATCCTGGAAGTTCACACTTTACCTATCCAAGTTGAGAAACGCTGTGCCGTTTAATGCCAGGTTGAATGGCCATCCCGACACCCCGGCAAGGCGGTAAGTCTTGACCGCCCTTAATTGTGGTATGTGTGGCGTGGTTGCAAGGCTTACAGCCTTGCTGGAGGAGTGGGGACCTTGGCTAACCTGGGGCTGCAGCCCCAGGCTATAATGTTACTACCCCTTCAGGGTAGCCTGTTGGGCGCTAGGCCACCATGTCGCCAGTAATGTCGCTTATACCCTATATAACACAGGCAAGGCTGAAAGCCTTGAAACAGAATAGCCTGGGGTTCTAACCCCAGGTTGAATGGCCATCCCGACACCCCGGCAAGGCGGTAAGTCTTGCCCCCCTTAATTGTGGTGCGTGTGGCGTGGTTGCAAGGCAGACTTAATCTTGTTAATGCTGTTCGTACTTTTTTGCTGCAACCCAAAAAAGTATTTCAACCGATCCCGCCAGGGCGGGAGAGCTCGCGAACTCCTATTAAATTTAAAAGCCGTAAGTTAACAAAGCCCGCCGGCTGTTTCCGCGTCCAATCCTGATCTACGTACAAGATAATTTCAGCGTGCGAGCTCCTTTCTCGTCTCGCTTATAGCGAGACTTCTACTTTGATTCATCGCTCCCGCGAAAACGGCCGGAAACCCCAGATTTATGCGCTCGTCTTCTTTCAGCTTTTGCGGAAAGACCGCACCGGGGAGGGCGAGTATTACGGGGGTTAAGAGCGCAAGGCCGTAAGCTACCAGTCGGTTTTGATCAACCTGATCAACTCCATTAGCTCACTCAATTTATTAAAAAGCGGTTTTACTACTCCAAGCCAAAAATGTGGCAAATCACCGCCTCAGCCATTTTGAGAGGATAAATTTAGCTCTGGATATAACCCAACAATCTTCTCATTGTTAGGTACTTAAATATTATGGGCGCGACCACGGTCCTTAGATGGACTGCCTCTAAACGTTGACTTTCCGTTATGGCTTATAACCAAAGCGACGGAGGTCCTCGTCTTTTTTGCGCCAGTCGGGCCGTACTTTTACGTAGAGTTCCAGGAATACCTTTTTTTCCAGGAAAGCTTCCATCCGCTTGCGGGCGCCCGTGCCCACTTTTTTGATAGCCTTACCCTGGTGCCCCAGGAGGATGCCTTTTTGAGATGACCGCTCCACGTATATTATGGCCCGGATGCGGTTGATATCGGCTTCTTCCCGGTATTCTTCGATGGCCACCTCGGTGGCATAGGGCACTTCTTTTTGGTAGTGCAGCAGGATCTGTTCCCGGATCATCTCGGTCACAAAGAAGCGATCGTCCCGGTCGCTGAGGTCTTCCTTGGGGAAATAAGGCGGGGCCTCGGGCAGGAGTTTTTTGATCTCCTCCAGCAGGGCCGGCACCTGAAATTTTTCCAGGGCGGCGATGGGGTAGATGCTGGCCTGCGGAAAACGCCCCTGCCAGAACTGAAAAACCGCCTCTACCTGATCGGGCGAGGCGGTATCTATTTTGTTGATCACCACAAAGAGCGGTACGTCCAGTTGGCGGAGACGCTTCTCGAGCTTTCCGTCCTTGAGCGGGGTGGCGGTAGGCTCAGTAAGCATCATTACCAGATCGCTGTCCTCGAAGGTGCTCTGCACGGCGTCCATCATCTGCTCCTGCAGGGCATAGACGGGTTGAATAACCCCGGGGGTGTCAGAAAATACGATCTGCACCTCCGGGGTGTTATAAATGCCCATTATGCGGTGGCGGGTGGTTTGCGCCTTGGGCGTAGTGATGGCCAGCGAGGTTCCCAGGAAGGCATTGAGCAGGGTGCTCTTGCCCACGTTGGGATTGCCGAGAAGGCTTACAAAACCGGCCTTATGTGCCATAAGCGAAAGGCCTCAAGAGCATTTGCTGCTGCCGCAGTTCTTGCACATCAGGCAGCCCTCTTCGTATACCACGGATTCCTCACCGCAGCTCTCGCAAGTGGCATTTTCCGCTTTGGTACCGGAGGGGATATACTGCTTGAGGGCACGGATCACGCCGTTTTTCCAGGTGTTGAGCGATTGATTGCTCAGGTGCAAATTATCTACCATGTGCACCACATCGATGATGGGCATGCCGTGGCGCAGTACGCCGCTGATGAGCTTGGCGTAGTTCCAGTACTCCGGGTTAAAGGAACGGGAAAGGCCCTCGATGGTAATGCGGAAACCGTCTTTATCCTGATATTGGAAATCGTAGCGGGTGTTGCCCTGCTCATCTTTGGCTTTAACGATCTTGCCACTCTTGCACCAGTGGGGCAGGTGGAAAGAGTCTTCGGCCCGGCCGGTAAAGATCTCGTAAGGCCGCTCGTTAAGCAGGCCGATCACCGCCAGCCAGCGCTCCTCTTCGTTGCGGAAGCGCACTACCTCAGCCTCCAATTCGGCCGGACGCTGCGGGGCTTTGCTGTCGGCGATGGATTCGCCCTTATTTTTATCCTTGCTGTCATTGGCCACCAGCACACCGGAGCGGGAGCCTTCGCGGTACACGGTAATGCCCTTACAACCTACTTCCCAGCCGGTCTGGTAGATCTCCGCCACCTTTTCTTCGGTGGTTTCTTCGGGGATGTTTACCGTCACGCTAATGGAATGGTCCACCCACTGCTGTACCTTGCCCTGAAGGCGTACTTTACTTACCCAGTCCACGTCCCGGGCGGTAGCACCGGCGTAAGGACTCTTTTCGATAATGGCTTGCAGCTCTTCTTCCTCCATTAAGGCCACCTGGTCCAGGTCGTAGCCCTGAAGCTGGAGCCAGTTGGCAAACTGGTGGTGGAACACGTGGTATTCCTGCCAGTGATCGCCTACATCGTCTATAAAATCGGTGCGGGCGTTTTGATCGTTGGGGTTGATCTTTTTACGGCGCTTGTAAGAAGGCATAAAGACCGGCTCGATGCCCGAGGTGGTCTGGGTCATCAGGCTGGTAGTGCCGGTGGGCGCGATGGTCAGCAGGGCTATGTTGCGCCGGCCGTAATTGCGCATATCGTTCATGAGCGCTTCATCCAGATCGGCCAGGCGCTGGATAAAGGGATTATCGGCTTCCCGTTCTACATCGTAGATGGGGAAGCTGCCGCGGTCTTTGGCCAGATTTACCGATCCGCGGTACACCTGATGGGCCAGCGTGCGGTGGATCAGTTCGGAGAAATCAATGGAATCCTTAGAGCCGTAGCGCATGCCCAGGGCAGCTAGCATATCGCCTTCGCCGGTGATACCGATGCCGGTGCGGCGGCCCTGAATGCATTTTTCGCGGATCTTTTCCCAGAGGTTGCGCTCGGTGGCTTTCACATCGGCCCCTTCCGGATCGGCGTTGATCTTAGCCAGGATGGCATCGATCTTTTCCATTTCCAGGTCTATGATATCGTCGGCAATGCGCTGGGCCAAACGGGCGTGCTGCTCAAAGAGCTCAAAATCAAAACTGGCCTCTTCCGTGAAGGGCTCTTTCACATAACTCAGCAGGTTTACCGCCAGGAGCAGACAGCTGTCGTAGGGACAGAGGGGGATCTCGCCGCAGGGATTGGTACTTACGGTAGTAAAGCCATGGTCCGCATAACGATCCGGGATGGCCTCCCGGGTGATGGTATCCCAGAAGAGAATACCCGGCTCGGCCGAAGCCCAGGCATTGTGGATCACCTTTTTCCAGAGGCGCGCCGCATCTACCTCGCGGGTGTAAATCGGCTCTTCGGCATCCACGGGGTATTTCTGGACGTATTTTTCTCCGGCCAGGGCGGCTTTCATGAAGCCGTCGGTCATCCGCACCGATACGTTGGCCCCGGTTACTTTGGTGCCATCCAGTTTGGCATCTATGAAGGCCTCGCTGTCCGGGTGGTCTATGGAAATGGACAGCATCAGCGCTCCCCGGCGGCCATCCTGGGCCACTTCCCGGGGCGAATTGCTATAGCGTTCCATGAAAGGCACCACCCCGGTAGAGGTAAGGGCCGAGTTTTTTACCGGCGAGCCTTTGGGGCGCACGTGGCTAAGGTCGTGACCTACGCCGCCGCGGCGCTTCATGAGCTGCACCTGCTCCTCATCGGTTTTCATAATACCCCCGTAACTATCGCTGGGGCCATCATTACCTATCACAAAGCAATTAGACAGGGAAGCAATTTGGTGCTCATTGCCTATACCGGTCATGGGGCCGCCCTGGGGCACGATGTAGCGAAAATCGCGCAGCAGCTCAAAAACCTCCTCTTCTTTAAGCGGGGTGGGATAGCGTTGTTCCACGCGGGCTATTTCCGCGGCCATCCGCCGGTGCATTTCGTCGGGGGTACTTTCGTAGATGCGGCCTTCCGAGTCCTTCAGGGCGTATTTACTTAGCCAAACCCCGGCGGCCAGCTCATCGCCCTCAAAATAGCGGGTGGCTGCGGCCAGGGCCTGATCATAGGTGTAAGTCTTCTGCTTTTTAACGGTCTCTTTTCCAGTGTTTTCTATCTGCATAACGGCGCATAAATTTGGGGTTCAAACGGACCAACTAAGTTAGGCCGCTTCCCCCATTCGGACGCGCCACCGTAAGCGCGAAAGCCCAGGTGGAGCTGTTAATAACCCCGGGTAAGGCCCGAAGTACCAAAGCTGGGTCCTGTTGAAAAATCAGACCAGAAATATTCCACAAAAAATCCAGATGGCCTCATAAAAATTTGTCTTCCAATACATTAACCCGTTTACAGCTGACTCAAAATTTGGCCTACCCCCGCCCGGTTTTTATAGTTGAGGTCAAAGTGCCGCCACTTGATCGTTCCCCCGGGGGTAATGATATAGGTAGCCGGAACGGGCAGCCGGGCCTTTTGCTGACCATTGGCCTCCGCAATGTCCGCTCCCAAAAAAGTGCGGATCTTTTTTTGGTAGCCCTCCGTTACTTCAAAAGCCACGTCATAAGCCGCCATGATTTTACCAGTGGTATCGCTCAGGAGGGTGAGCTTGCCCCCTAATTTTTCATCCGTCTGGTCCAGGTAGTGGGGCGTATTGGGGGTCACCGCCACCACTTCGGCGCCCGCTTCCTTGAGCAGCGGCAGCGAATCCACAAAAGCGCTCAGGTGCTTATCGCACACCGGGCACCAATGCCCCCGGTAAAAAAACAGCACTACCGGTCCCTTCTTTTGCAGCTCCGCCAGTGCTACCGCCTCCCCGTTTTGATCCACTGCCCTAAAGGAGGGCGCCTCCCCTCCCACCGGCAAACCTTCGGGGGGTGTTTCGGCCACGCCATATTGGGCCGGTCCCTGCGCGCCACAGGCCCCGGCCATAATCAAAAGCGCTGCCAGCAGCCCCAGGTTCATCCCGGGATTTTTCCATTTTATCGACTCGTTGTACCTATTCATATCCTTTCTTCTTTAGGTTTATGCAGCCCCTTCTTCTTTTTAAGGCCTAGCGGCCAAATGTAGCTCGCCCAGCTATGGGCATCCGTCACCTTTTTGACATCCGGCGGCAAAAGCGGCGGGTTCGGGCTTACCCCCTTAAACCCGCCTGCCGGGCAACCTCACAAAATTGTTTCACCTTTTTTGCTGGTTCCCCTCTCATTTTAAAAAATTGATCAAAGGACAGCAGCAGCCCCATGATTATTCTCCCTGGAAAAAGGCGGTCATTGCCCTGGATAGTTTTCAAATTAAAGGA
>CAJXMS010000131.1 GCA_913056475.1 uncultured Bacteroidota bacterium | reverse complement strand
CTCTCAGGACATAAACAATACCGCCGTCCCGCTCTCGCTAAAAGAGTATCTGGATAAAGTATATCTCCCTTCCCTGGGCGAAGTGATCGTAATGCTTACCGAGCGGGCTGATGAGTGGAAGGAGGTCCCCATGCTGGCGCGTACCCATGGCCAGCCCGCCTCCCCCACCCGGCTGGGCAAGGAAATAATGGTGTTTGTGGAACGGCTTGACCAGCAACTGCGGCAGCTGCGCCATATTCCGCCTTCCGCCAAGTTTGGCGGTGCTACGGGCAATTTTAACGCCCACCACGCCGCCTATCCTGCCATAGATTGGAGGGCCTTTGGGCGGCATTTCGTAGAAGAAATCCTGGGCTTACAGCAATCCTGGCCCACTACCCAAATTGAACATTATGACAATATGGCCGCGCTTTTTCACGGCCTACAGCGGATTAATACCGTTCTTATAGACCTGGACCGGGATATCTGGAGCTATATCAGCATGAACTACTTCAAGCAAGAGATCAAAAAGGGGGAAGTGGGCTCCTCTGCCATGCCGCATAAGGTCAATCCGATTGACTTCGAAAACAGCGAGGGCAACCTGGGCATGGCCAATGCCCTATTGGCCCATCTGGCCCAAAAACTCCCCGTATCGCGATTACAACGAGACCTTACCGATAGCACCGTTCTAAGAAACGTAGGGGTGCCCCTGGCCCATACCGCGGTGGCTTTTCAGTCTACCCTGAAAGGCCTGGGCAAACTGGTGCTACATGAAGAAGCCCTCCGTACAGACCTGGACCAAAACTGGGCGGTAGTAGCCGAGGCTATTCAAAATATTCTTCGCCGGGAAGGCTATCCCAAACCCTACGAAGCCCTTAAGTCCCTCACGCGCACCCACAAGCAAATCGACCAGCCAAGCCTGGCTGCCTTTATTGAGGACCTGCAAGTAGCCGACGAGGTGAAAGAAGAACTTCGCCGGTTAACTCCCCATAATTACCTGGGCTTGTGAAAGACGATCTATCCATCGGCGGAACCCTGATCCGTCCGGGCGAGCAGTGTTCATTAGAATTGCCGGTATCTCGCTTGCCCTCCGGTACGCCCATACACATGCCGGTGCATGTCTTCCGTTCTCGCCAGGAAGGCCCGGCTATACTTCTGAGCGGTGGGATGCACGGCGATGAAGTAAACGGCATCGAGATAATCCGGAAATTTCTCAAAAGCGGCATTGCTTCTCAAATTCGTCGGGGCTCCATCATAGCCATGCCCATCATTAACGTTTATGGCTTTATCAATTTTTCCCGGGATGTACCGGATGGTAAGGATGTAAACCGCAGCTTCCCGGGAAATCCAGACGGCTCCCTGGCCAGCATTGTGGCGCACACCATGTCTACCTGTATCCTACCGGAAATTGATTTTGGCATCGACTTCCATACCGGCGGGGCCAGCCGGACCAACTACCCTCAGATCCGCTACGAAGAAGAAGATGAGCTGGCGGAGGAAGTATCGCGGGCTTTTGCCGCCCCCTTCACCCTTCACAGCAATGTGATAGAAGGCTCTTTTCGGGAAACGGCCCGCTCCCTGAACAAATCGGTGATGGTATTCGAAGGGGGAGAAACCCTCCGCTTAGATCGCAAAACGGTAGAGGAGGGCTTAGATGGCATCAAACGTGTACTGCAGTACTATGGCATGATAAGCAAGGCCCCTAAGCAGCGGCAAAAACAGCGCTTTTTCCGCCGGAGCACCTGGCTGAGAGCAGATGTTTCGGGGCTTTTCCGGCATCGCAAAGAATCGGGTCAGGCGGTAAAGGAAGGCCTTACCTTGGGCTATATCAGCTCCCCTACCAACGAGTACAGCGTAAAGATGAATAGCCCGGTGACGGGACATATCATAGGCCACAACAACTTCCCCCTGATCCATAAGGGAGATGCGCTTTTTCACATTGGCTATGATGAAACCGCCCCTTAAAAAGCGGGCTGGTCTTAATCCGGATCATGTCCTGGAAAGTTAGTATGCCGCCGGTAATGGTCCATATAGCCTTCATCTGCAAAGCTAAAGTACTCTTGATGCCCCAAAATAAGATGATCATGCACCAGGATATCAAGCAGGAGCCCCGCATGCAACAAACGATGGGTGAGCCGCTTGTCCTCCCGGCTGGGTTGTAGATTACCGGAAGGGTGATTATGAGCGAGAATAATGGCCGTAGCCTTTTTTTCCAGGGCTTTTCGGAATATGAGCCGTGGGTCAGCTATGGTAGCATTCATCCCGCCCTGACTTATCATTTCGGTGGCCAATAAGCGGTTTTTGGTATCCAGCATCAGCATCCAAAACTGTTCGTGGTCCCAGTCCTCCATGTGTGGGCGGAGTACGTTGAGAGAGTCTCTACTGCTCAAAATACGGGGCCGCTCCGTAGGTACCCCACGGCCCCGGCGGCGGCCCAGTTCCAGCGCGGCCATGAGCACCACCGCTTTGGCCTGCCCTATCCCCCGGAAATCGCAAAGCTGCGCCACGTTAAGCCGGCCCAGCTCATGAAGATTATTATGAACCGAAGCCAGTAGGCGTTTGCCCAAGTCTACGGCGGATTCATTACGGCTGCCGCTACCCAGTAAGATGGCCACCAACTCGGCATCCGACAAAGCGCCCCGGCCCTTGTGCAGCATCTTTTCCCGAGGGCGATCATCCTCGGCCCAGGCCTTGATATTGCGCTCGTTTTTATAAGTAGTCATAGGTTAAGGATTACTATAAACAAGAAGATTACAATGGCCCAATATATCAAAAAAACAAGCCCGACCCCCCATTGGGAGCCGGGCTTTGAATCAACCAAACCTCAAAAAAGAGTGTTTCGTCCTTTAGGAAGCCGCTTGTTCAGCGGTAAGATCTACTTTGAGCTGAATGCTGTTGTCGATAGCTTTTTCCTTAGCTATGTCCGCAAATTCGGCAAAGGAGGTAGAGCGGAATTTCACGTTCCACTTGCTGCGGTCTATGACAAACTCCGGAGTAGCGAAGCTTACCATTTGATCATTCATTTCTACCTGGGCAGGAATGGTAATATTCTTGGTAATGCCCCGCAGGGTCAGATTGCCACTTACATGGTGGGTGGCATTGGTAGTATCGCTCTCGGGCGCTACTTTCACCTCGGTAATGCTAAACTTGGCCGTAGGGAAGGAATCTACCGCGAAGAAGTCATTGCTTTTGAGGTGCCCTACGAGCTTGCCATACTTGTCTTTATTTTCCGCCAGGTCCACGGAGTGGATTGAGTTCATATCAATCACGAAGTTACCGGAGGTAAGCTTGCCTTCCTCTACTACAAACTCCCCGTCCTGTACTTGAAGAGTACCGTAGTGAGAACCGTCTGCGTAGGTTTTATAGCCTCTCCACTCAATTTCGTCACCCTTTTCTACGAGGTTGTAATGCTGAGCCTGGTCGCCGGATTTAGCTACCTCTTTGGCTTCTTCTGTTTTAACATTTGCCTCGGGCGTGTTACTGTTACAAGCTACCAATAAGGAACTGGCCGCCAGCAATGAAAGAAAGTTTTTCATAGTTTTCATAGTTTTCGATGGTTTTAAAGTTTAAACATCATTTTAGTGGTTGCAAAGAAAAGAAACTCATTTCATTTCTTAATTGTTTTGAGCCAGAAGCTTTTATTTTTGTGGCCTGCCGGCCAAATGTAGACTTCCTGCCGTGCTTCACTTTCTGGTTAGAACAGCCTTCTCAGTGGAAAGAGCTTGCGCCTTGGGGCGTATCACATTTGGCCGGGAGGCCCGGACCGGCGCTCTTGCTGCACTTGAAAAAAGAAGGCGGGGATGAGCAGCATCATCAGGACCGGATTAAAAACCACTCGGTGCAGGTGGCTTATCATACTGGTAAATCCTGCTGGCTGGGAAAGATATAGAACTAAGTAAGTAGGCATGAGTACCACCAGTCCAAAAAGCAGCACGTAAAAGGCAAACCGGAGGAAGCGCCGCTCGTAAAAGAGTCCGTAGACCAGAAGCATGGCGAAAACATCATTGAGCAGATATCTGAAGGCTTTGTTCACGCTGAAGGCCAGGGGGTCTACAGCGCGGTAATCGGCGGTATAATTAAGTAAGGTGAAGGGTTCCGTGCTAAGCAAGGCGTACAAATTGAGGTAGCGGTGAAACAGGTATACCAGTGCTAAGCCCAGGGCACCGATAATTATGTATGCCCATCGTTTCCAGGGTTTTAAGTGTATGGGGGTTCCGAGCAGGCGCATTACTTAGCAGGGGCTTGCTCCGTTGGTTTCTTAAGGGGGCGACGTTTACCTAAGTGCATAACCCAGAGGTACCAAAGGATCAAAATGGCCAAATACAAAACGGCGGTGAAGCCGTATTTATGGAAAAAATGATAGGCCTCGGCACTCCAGCTGACGTTGAGATAGCTTAAGAGGAAAAGGCGCCCAATATTGGCCCCATGAATAAACAGCATACCGGCTGGAATAAACCATAACATCCGCATGGGATGGCCCCCAAAGGCGATGACAAAGGATAGGAAGATGATCATAATATTGATCCCATTACAGCCCTCTTCCACGGAAAGGGCGTACTGATCATTGAGCCAGAGGCTGTCGTAGGTCCGCTCGGGACGATTTTTCTGGCGCAAGTGGTCATCATTTACGATGGTAACTTCATACCCAAGCCCGGAAGAAAAACCTGCGCAGTGCACGGCTACGTAGCGGGTTATGGGATCTACTTGGGGCGGCTGGTTTGTGTCATAGTCCCGAATAAAGAAGCCATAAGCCACGGAAAGGACCAGGTAAAGCCCAAAAAACTTGGCTAAAAAAAGAATAGTAGGTTTAAAGCTCTGCCAAAGACGCATGGTTTAGAAGTCAAAGTATTGGTTAAAAAGGGCGGTTCGCAATCCAATAAAGCCCCAAAAAAGATTTCCGGTAGCGAAGGGCGCGGTGGCCCGGGCTATGTTTTCCTTTCGTGGCTGTAAGGAGCGCCACCTAAGGCCAGCTTCCAGTTTGAGATTGCTGGCCGGGTTTACCCGGTAGGCCACGCGGGCCAGCCCGTACCAGAAATGGCTGCTGAGCCCCTGCCCCACCCAGTTTCCCTGGTCCTTTACCCGCTGGTTATAGGAACGATACAAATCAGTTCCCCAATAATTTTGCTCATCATCCATCCCCCGTAAGGCATAAATAAGACGGCCCTCAAACTCCCAACGCTCTTGCCGGTAGAGCAACTGCCCCAGTAATTCGTGAAAATTGGCGCCGTAAGGGTGAGCCAGCGGGCTGCCATAATGGGCGTAGTTGGTCAGCACGGTACGGTGAGAATAGTTGTAAGGACGGCTGCCATTGTATTCTAAGCGGGCAAATAAGCCCGGGATGCCCAAGGCCCCGTAGTGCTTAAGTCCTATTTGCCAGGCATACTTATTGACCCAGCTGCCGTTGCGGGCAAGGAGGTCTTCAATGCTAAATTCATCGAGCAAAAACTGACCGTATGCCTGATAGCCGTCCATGATCTTATAGGATAAGGCACCGCCCAGCAGGGCGTTTCCGCTTCCGGAACCTACGGCAAACTCAATGGGGCGGTAAAATATGACCGGATTAAAAAAGCTGGCGTCCAAACCTCTTTGCTGCGTGGTATCTCCCAGAATGATGGCTTCGAAGAAGGCGATATTCCAGCGCTTGCCGATGTTGATACTTAGGTAATGCGAGGAGAGGTACTTTTTACCATAGACATTATCGTAAGCGGGGGCTCGCGCCTCCTGCCGGGTATCGTAGAGTTGCGCCCAAAGGTTAAGATACTTGACGGGACCAAACTGGGTTTCTATGCGGAAATAAGGATAGCTAAAGCTAAAGTCTGACAAGAAGAGCGAGCGATAGCCTTCCCCCAGAAAATGACGCCCCTGCCCCAGGGAAAAGCTAAAGTGCTTTCCCGGACTGTAAGCCACCGCCCCGGCCGGAAGGCTGTAATCAACGCCCCGATCGCCAAAACCCCGAACCGTACTCCCCTGCCCAGGAATCACCCGGTACTCGGCAGCATAACGCCGCATGTAGGGGGCATACCGGCCTTGATTTTCCAGGAAAGTGCTGTAAAAAGTGAGGTCCTGACCGATCCTACCTTCCAGTAGATAGCCCCTGGTATTGACGTAGCCTACATAACTGGTGTTACTCATATCAGAGCCCTGGAAATTTACCACGGGGTTGATGGTAAGGGCGTATTCTGGCCGATCTATCTGGACGAGGTTCTCGACAAAGGCTTTGCGGTAAAGCCAGCCGCTCCCGCCTGCTTTTGCTGCGCTTTCCTGTGGGAAAGGGCGCTTAATGCTATCTATGGCCCAGCGATTAAGCGGGCGTAAAGCGCCGTGATGGGGGGAGCCGAGCTGGTAAACGACTGTATCCGCCATGGCATTTTCCAGGTGATGTAGAAAGTCAAATTGATATTGGCCCCGGACTATCGAACTAAGGCCCGTAAGCAGAAGGAACAGGAAAAGGGGCCTGCTAGCCATTACTCGCTTGCTTCTCCTTATCAAGGGCTGAAAAGTCGGAATTACTGCTGAGGTATTCAGGAACGATTTCTTTCAGGCAGCGCACCAAGTGGCGCGGGTCACTCATCTGGCGAGCCTCGTTGAGGCGCTGCAGCTGGACGGTCAAATCGGCGTAGCTGGAGCGGCTGGTTTCAGCAATCATGATTT
>CAJXMS010000130.1 GCA_913056475.1 uncultured Bacteroidota bacterium | reverse complement strand
CCCAGCCGCAGTATAGCACCGCTGATTCCTACCGTCTGGTGCAGGTGTTCCGCGGGGTACGCTTTTATAAAACCAGCCTGCAAGGCAGCTGTGATTCCCTGACCTATAGCAGCCAGGATAGTACTTTTCGCCTCTATCGACAACCCCTCCTCTGGGATGATAGTACGCAGGTAAGTGGGGACACTATCTATCTCAGCACCCGCCAGCAGCAACCCGACAGCCTTTTTGTGTTCCAAAATGCCTTCATGACGGGCATAGTAGATAGCCTTCGGTACAACCAGATCAGCGGACGGGAAATCACCGGCAAGTTTGTGGATAAGTCTCTACGCCGGGTGTATGTAAATGGCAATGGACAGGCCATCTATTACCCCGAAGAAGAGAATGGAGAATTGATGGGGATGAACCGAAGTATTTGCGCCAATATGGTGATCTACCTGAGCAACAGCCGGGTGGATAAGATCATCTTACTCAAGGAACCAGAAGGCAAAATGTACCCGCTTCAAGACGTACCGGAAGACAAAAAGCGCTTGGAGGGTTTTGCCCCCCAATTTAACCAGCGGCCCCGCTCCAAAAAAGATATTCTGCGATGATTCGCCTGTACTTGCTTTTGGTCTGTATCACATTTGGCCGGGAGGCCTTATCCCAAACGCCCCCCGGGAGGGAAGTGTACACCGAAGCCTTCTCTCGCTTCCAGGAACGCTCCGCGGTACAGCGCTCCATTAAGCCCAAACAGCAGCCCTACTGGCGCGCCTGGCTAATGGTGGCTATTCACCACTACACCAACGCGGCCCGAAGGCGCCAAAACCGGGCTCCGCTCGCGCATGCGCCGGCTTTGGATAGTGCAGCCAGTCATTACGCCCTTTTACTGCGCCACCAGGAGGGGCTGCGCCACCGCTACCCGAAACCCCGGTGGCGCCTCCCAGCCGACCGTATCGCCTACTGGGGCGGCAATTATCGTGGCACGGCCGAAAACCTGGCCCGGCTCCCTCTTTGGGAGCTGGGCCCGGAGGGACGCTTCCAGATTACCGAAAAGGGTCGGTATCAACTCCCCTCCGGAAAGCCTGTGCATAATCAAAGCTATGCAGATATGGCACAAAATGTGGTACAAGGTTGGCTGGGGAGTTCTGGCCACCGGGCTAATTTACTAGGCCCCTACACCGATCTGGGGCTGGGTGTAGCCCGATGGGCCCGCCCTTCCGAAGCACCTCCGCAAGTGATCATCGTTCAAAACTTTGGTAAACCATGAAAAAGCTCTTCCTCCTTCTAACCATAAGCTTTGCCCTTAACACTTTAGGGCAAAAAGTAAGATTGGCCAGCACGCAGCGTATAGAAGATTACCAAACCGCCCTAAAAATAGCCCGCGATAAGGAGCAAATGCTCCTGGTGGTGCTCTACGGTGGCGGTGGCGGCTTGCGCCAAATGTATGAGCGCAATACCTTTAAAAACCGAGCGGTGAAAACCGCTCTGGCCCCCTACCTACCACTGGCTATCGATGTGCGCAAGGAAATGGGCAGCCGCTGGACGGAACTCTTTCCTCCCGCTAAGCTCCCGGCCTTTTATTGGCTTACCCATGACGAATTTCTCCTGGCGCTGCGCGGCGGTGTTTTACCGGCCGATTCGCTGGCCAGCATCAGTAAACGACAATACCAAAACCGCGATCGCTTTAAAACCCTTCGCAAGACTTACCAAAAAAATGAACTTAGTCAGGCCCAGTGGCAAGAGTTGATCCGCCTGCACAGTCTTAACTTTAGCTTCCGGGAAACCCTCCTACTGGCGCTGGAGTACCTCAATGCCCAGCCCGCAGACCAACGCTACACACCTCCCCAGGCGGCTCTCCTTACCGAATACGGGCTAGACATCGAAACGCCCTACCCGGGCCAGGTAGCCCGGCATCAAGAGTCCCTGGAAAAAGCTTTACCGGACTTTAGCTACGCTAATTTTTACCAAAAAGCCTATAGCTACAACCTGGATCTAGCCATTATAAATAAAGATACGGCGCTACTGCAAAAAATAGTTGATGAACTGCTTCCCCTGGCCCCGGAGGAAAAAGAGAAATCGCACCCGGTGCTGGCCACGTATCGGCTTTTTGCCCGGGAAACGGGTCAGTATGCTTGGTGGCGCCGGGGTGCTTTAATGGCCGCCCGGGGCGTGCGCGCCGATAGCGCGGGCCAGCTGCTCTACGACGAGGCCTTTGCCCTGGCCGATGGCTACGAAGACAGCAGCGCCACCGAAACGGCCTACCTCCTAGCCGGTGCAGCCCTCAAAAAAAGAACTTTTTTTAAAGCCGCCATGCTTAGGGCTTACCTGGCCCATCAAACCAGCCGTGCGGAAGAAGCTCGACGGGCTTTAAGCAAAGCCGCTGCCCTGGCCGTGACGGACAGCGAACGTAAAAATGTAGCTGCCCTGAGGAAGATGATCCAAGAATAAAAGAAACCCTTCTACCGCGCTTCCCGGGACCTGCATGGCCCTCTCAAGCACCAAACCATTTTTATGATCTGGGTCTCCCCCAAAGCGCATATCCACCAGAGGGGGAGCGATTATAACCTGGCGGTAGCCCCGCTCGCTCGCTTTACACCTTTACCGCTGCCCCCATACGCTCCTGTATGGCCTGCATGATCAGCGGGGCATGGGCCCGGGAATTTTCAATAAACCACTTTTGGGTTTCCAATCCACCACATACGACCCCCGCCAGGTACAGCCCTTCCACGTTGCTTTCCATGGTAGCGGGATTATAAGCTGGTATCATGCTGTTTTCGGCGTCCAGTGCTACTCCCAGCTTGCGTAGCATATCAAAATTTGGCCGGTATCCCGTAAGGGCCAGGACAAAGTCGTTTTCCAGCGTGAAGGACTTCCCCTGCTGCTTCACCACTACCTGGCCGGGCTCTATGGCGGTAAGCTCCGCTTCAAAAAACGCCTTGATGGAGCCTTCCTCTATGCGATTGACGATATCGGGGCGGGCCCAGTATTTTACCCGCTGGGAAATTTCGGGCTCCCGTACCACCATGGTTACCTCTTGCGCCCCCTTGCGCCAGGTTTCCAGCGCCGCATCTACGGCAGAGTTCCGCGCCCCTACCACCACCAGTCGCTGGCGAAAATAAGGATGGGGGTCATCATAATAATGCCGCACCTTGGGCAAGTCCTCTCCGGGTATATTGAGCTTGTTTTCCTCGTCGTAAAAGCCAGTAGCCAGTACCACATTAGCCGCTTGGTAGTCCCGGCGGGCCGTTTTTACCCGGTAGCCTTCCGTTTGGGGACTTATCTCTTTTACCGGCTCATAAAGACCTATATCGAGGTCAAATTTCATGGCCACCCGGCGATAATATTCGATTGCCTCCGCCCGGGTAGGCTTAGCATTGTGCGATACAAAGGGGACATCGCCTATTTCCAGCTTGTCCGAGGTGGAAAAAAAGGTCATGTTGAGCGGATAATGGTAAAGGCTGTTTACCAACACGCCTTTTTCCACGATCCGATAGCTCAACCCTCTCTTTTGGGCTTCTATACCACAGGCCATTCCTATGGGGCCGCCGCCTATAATCAGTACATCCAGCATGGGCTTATCTATTCAAAAAAGCAAGTACAAAAGTAACGCATCTCGCACGCTCTGGTTTCCCGCTCCTCATGGCAGGGGTTTCTTGGTAGGCCTTCGGCCAAATGTGTTTCTACTGGCTGTAAGTGAATCGACTATAGGTGGTTGCCTCGCCAGATTGAGCGCCTATCGGATAGAATGAAACGGATATTGGAATAGAAACGTGGGAAAGGGCTTGTAAAACCACCTTATCCCATCGGTCTTTGAATAGGGGATGACCTGGCATCAATGAATGATGGGCCACTTTTTAAAAGAAAAAGGCCCAAGATCAGCTTATAATACATTTGGCCCGGCAGGGCCCAACAAAAGGGGTAGAGAAGAAAAAAGGTGCCCAGGGCCGGATTCGAACCGGCACGACCTTGCGGCCACTACCCCCTCAAGATAGCGTGTCTACCAATTCCACCACCTGGGCATTACTTTTAGAACGGGAAAGCGGAGCAAACGCTCCTAAAAAAAGCCCCTCGGGGAGGAGCTTTGACGGTGACTCAGCAGGGGCTCGAACCCTGGACCCTCTCCTTAAAAGGGAGATGCTCTACCAGCTGAGCTACTGAGTCCTTAAAACCCTTTCGATTTCAGGGCTGCAAATATAAGGGCAGTTTTTTAGTCCGGCCAAACCCGGAATTAAATTTTTCGAAAATGGTGATAAAGCCCTTTTCGCATGGCTTGAGCTACCTTTGCGTCTTATGAAGATAAGTCTGCTTGGATACATGGGGGCCGGCAAGAGTACCCTGGGTAAGGCCCTGGCCCGGCGCTGGACGCTTCCTTTTATCGACCTGGACGAAGCTTTTCAGGCGCATACGGGCCTTTCGGTAGCGGAAACCCTCCGGCAAAAGGGGGAAATCTACTTTCGGCGTGCCGAGCATCAGTTGCTTGAGGAGCTGCTTCCCCGCCCTCGATTTGTACTGGCCCTGGGCGGCGGTACTCCCTGCTATTACCAGCACATGGAGGCCCTTAACGCCCACACACATACGGTGTATTTGCAGCGCTCGGTGAAGCAACTGGCGGAAAGACTGCGCCACCAACGGGCGGAACGACCTCTGCTGGAATCGGTGGCCGAGGAGCAGCTGAGCGAATTTATTGCCAAACATTTATTTGAAAGACGTGCTTTTTATGAAAGCGCCCAGCTTACCTTGCCTCAAAGGTTAATTGATACGGAGGCGCAAATAGAATACCTGGAAGAACATCTCTTATGAAGCCTTTTCCCCATTCATCTCTGGAAGAAACCATTCACCAGCGGCGAACCGTCAAGCCCCGTGATTTTAGCGGGGAGACCATTCCCCAGGCAGAAATTCAAGCACTGCTGGAAGCGGCCAACTGGGCGCCCACGCATGGCTACACGGAGCCCTGGCGGTTTGTTGTTTTTACGGGAAGCGCCCTGGCCCGGCTGGGCACTTTCCTGGCCCAGCAGGACCAGCCCGATCCAGCTGCTGATAATTTTAATGCCGTTCGTTACCAAAAATTGGCAAGCCGTCCTACCCAAGCCAGCCACGTCATAGGCATTGGCGCGCACCTGGGCGAAAACCCCAAAATTCCGGAACAGGAAGAATTGTCGGCAGTAGCTATGGCCGTCCAGAATATTTGGCTCACCGCTCATGCCCGCGGACTAGCGGGCTACTGGAGCAGCGGTGCCCTGGCTTATACGGAGGCCACCCGTCGTTTCCTGGGGCTGGCAGAAGGTGATCGTTCGCTCGGATTTTTCTACCTGGGCTACCCCGCCAAGGAGCCGCCTCGCGGCCGACGATTGAGCGGCATCGACGATAAAGTAACCTGGCATTATGAGTGAAAAGCAAACCCGCGTACTGGCGCACGAACAGATCTTGCAGCGCATCCGCCGCATCGCCTGGCAACTTTACGAGGAATTTCAGGAAGAAGAGCAGCTCCTGCTGGCCGGCATCGCCTCGCGGGGCCATACCCTGGCGGGGCTACTGGCGGCGGAGCTAGAAGCAATAAGCCCCTTGCGCTGCGAAACGGTAGCCCTTCAGCTTCATAAAGAGGCCCCCCTAAACCAGCCTATCCGGCTGGCGCCCGATCCGCAATTAGATTTTAAAGAGGGCTGTGTCGTGGTGGTAGATGATGTCCTGAAAAGCGGTAGCACCCTTATTTACGGCGTGCACCATTTTTTGCAATACCCCCTGAAAAAACTTAAAACCGTGGTATTGGTAGATCGCAGCCACAAAAGGTATCCGGTTAAAGCCGATTTTAAAGGCCTGTCGCTCTCCACCTCTCTGCAAGAACACGTGAACGTTCACTTAGAAGCGGCCCCCTACCAGGTCATCGTATCTTAGGGCAATGCCTATTGTGGCGGAGTGAATACCTTTGCCCCATGCAAGTACACCCCACCCATATTTCCGGCCTGGTAGTGGTCGAGCCCCGCGTATTTGGCGATGATCGCGGCTATTTTTTCGAATCTTTCAATGCAGAAAAATTCCGGGAAGCCGGTTTGCAACCCCAGTTCTTACAAGACAATCAATCCCTTTCCAGCCGCGGTGTTCTGCGGGGCTTGCATTTCCAGCGGCCTCCTCATGCTCAAGGTAAATTAGTACGGGTAATCAAAGGGGCCGTATTGGACGTGGCGGTAGACATCCGCAAAGGTTCGCCTACCTATGGCCAGCACCATAAATTAGAACTGAACGAGGAAAACAAGCTGCAGTTTTACATCCCACCAGGCTTTGCCCACGGCTTTGCTACCCTGGCGGATGACACCGTTTTTTGTTATAAGTGTACCGACCTCTATCACCCCGAAACGGAGGGGAGCATTGCCTGGAATGACCCAGATTTGGGTATAGATTGGCAGCTGGAAAATCCTGTCCTTTCCCACAAGGATCAGCAATCACCGGATTTTGCCTCTTTCGAAAGCCCCTTTACCTACTCATGAAAAAACTGCTCTACACTTTAGGCCTGGCGGTAATTCTCCTGGGCGGGCTGCGGTTCCTGAGTTACTCCAGCAGCGAACCAGCCGACAATCAATCCAAGCAAGAACGCTTTAAAGAAGATTACGCGATCTACAGTTTACCCCTGCCGGAAATGCTTTCTTTTGCCGGTG
>CAJXMS010000129.1 GCA_913056475.1 uncultured Bacteroidota bacterium | reverse complement strand
CTATCAGCGCGGGGTGCCGGACGCGCCCCTGGCGGAAGAGGGAACTACCGAGCGGCGCGGGATTCAGAATGCCTTCCGCCCCGATCAGGATATTTTTCAGGAAACGGAGTACCATTACGAGGTACTGGCCGCCCGGATGCGCGAGCTTTCTTTCCTCAATAAAGGCATCACCATCCTCATCATCGACAAGCGGGAAAAAGACGCGGAGGGTAATTTTCGGTCAGAAACCTTTCACAGCGAAGGCGGCCTAAAAGAATTTGTTGATTTCATCGATCAAACGCGAGAGCGGATCATCCCTTCGGTGATCAGTATGGAAGGCTATCGCAACGAGATCCCCGTGGAAGTGGCCATGCATTACAACAATGGCTTCGGGGAAAATATCCATTCTTACGTTAACAACATCAATACCCACGAAGGCGGTACGCACATGGCCGGCTTCCGCCGGGCCCTTACCCGTACCCTGAAGCGCTACGCCGATGAAAGTGGCATCCTCACCAAAGAAAAGGTGGAAATAAGCGGGGACGACTTTCGGGAAGGCCTTACCGCCATTATTTCGGTGAAGGTGATGGAACCCCAATTTGAAGGGCAAACCAAAACCAAACTGGGCAATAAGGAAGTGAGCGGCGCGGTAGATCAGCTCGTGGGCGAAATGCTGAGCAACTACCTGGAAGAACACCCCAATGAAGCGCGCATGATCGTGCAGAAAGTGGTGCTTGCTGCCAAGGCTCGCGTGGCTGCCAAAAAGGCCCGCGAAATGGTACAGCGGAAAACGGTGATGAGCAGCACCGGCCTGCCCGGCAAGCTGAGCGACTGTTCCGAAACCGACCCCAGTGTCTGTGAGATTTTTCTGGTGGAGGGCGATTCGGCCGGCGGTACCGCCAAGCTGGGCCGCGACCGGAATTTTCAGGCCATCCTGCCCCTCCGGGGTAAGATCCTCAACGTGGAAAAGGCCATGCAGCACCGCGTCTTTGAGAATGAAGAAATTAAAAATATGTTTACCGCCCTGGGCGTAAGCGTAGGCACCGAAGACGATAGCAAAGCGCTCAATACCGATAAGCTCCGCTACCACAAGATCATCATTATGTGTGATGCGGATGTAGACGGGAGCCACATAGCCACCCTTATCCTCACCTTCTTCTTCCGCTACATGAAAGAGCTTATCGAAGCGGGCTATATCTACATCGCCGCGCCTCCGCTCTACCTGGTTAAAAAGGGCAAAAAAGAAACCTACGCCTGGAGCGATGAAGAACGCGACCGCCTCTTTGAAGAATACGGCGGGGAAAATAAATCCGGCGTGAGCCTCCAGCGGTACAAAGGCCTGGGCGAGATGAATGCCGAGCAGCTCTGGGATACCACCATGAACCCCGAGCACCGCTTGCTGCGGCAGGTAAGCATCGAGAGTGCCGCCGAGGCCGATCGCATCTTCTCCATGCTCATGGGCGATGATGTGCCGCCCCGGCGCGACTTTATCGAGCAAAATGCCAAGTACGCCAATATAGACGCTTAAATTTTTCTTCTCGCTCTTCAAGCAAGAAAAGCCCCGCCACTTTCTCAAGGGCGGGGCTTTTTTAAGACCTTCCCCCGCAGAAAGATCTTCTCTATGAAAGTGCACCTTATAGCCATGGGCGGCAGCGCCATGCACAACCTGGCCCTGGAACTGCATCGCCAGGGCCACCAAGTAAGCGGAAGCGATGATGCCTTTTTTGAACCCAGCCGTAGCCGCCTGGACCAGGCCGGCTTGCTGCCCCCGAGCACCGGCTGGGAGCCCGAGCGCATTCATGCCGGCCTGGATTGTGTGATCCTGGGCATGCACGCCCGGCGCCATAACCCCGAGCTCCTACGCGCCCAGGAACGGGAGGTGCCGGTATACAGCTACCCGGAATTTCTCTACCAGCAAAGCCAGCACAAAACCCGCGTGGTGATCGCCGGCAGCCACGGCAAAACCACCATCACGGCCATGATCCTGCACGTGCTGCATTACCACGGCCGCGATGCCGATTATATGGTAGGCGCCCAGCTCGAGGGTTTTGACCACATGGTGCGCCTCACCGAGCACAATGAATTTATTATCCTGGAAGGTGATGAGTACCTCTCTTCGCCCCTCGATAGCCGGCCCAAGTTTCTCCATTATCACCCCAATATCACCCTGCTCAGCGGCATTGCCTGGGATCATTACAACGTATTTCCCCAGTATGAGCAATACTACCACCAGTTTGAACGCCTCCTGGAAGCGGTGGCGCCCGGCGGAGCGGTGGTTTATAACGAAGCCGATCCCGAAGTACGCCGGGTGCTGGACGAATGTGAGAACGAAGTCAAAAAATTCCCCTACGCTTACCCCGCGTATTCCGTGGAGGAAGGGCAGTTTTCCCTGCAAACCACCGAAGGCCCCATTCCTCTACAGATCTTCGGCCGGCACAATATGAACAACCTGGAAGGCGCCCGCTGGATCTGTAACCAAATAGGCCTTACCAACGAAGAGTTCTACGAGGCCATCGTTGAGTTTGAAGGGGCCAGCATGCGCCTGGAGCCCCTCTGGGAAAAAGACCAGCGCCGGGCCTTCCGCGATTACGCGCACGCCCCTTCCAAAGTGCGCGCTTCGGTGCAAGCGGTGGCGGAAGCCTTCCCCGCCCAGCCGGTCTATGCCTGCTTAGAGCTACATACCTTTAGCAGCCTAAGCCGCGATTTTATCCGTCATTATCAAGGTACACTGGCCCAGGCTACCGAGGCTTTGGTTTACTTTAACCCCGAGGTGGTGGCCCATAAAAAGCTGCCCGCGCTGACGGTGGAAGATGTGCGCCAGGCCTTTGACGATCCACGCCTTACCGTAGCCAATAGCTCCCAAGAGGTTAAAACCTGGGCCCGGGCAAAGCTCACCCACCCAGGCACCCTCCTCCTCATGACCTCCGGAACCTTTGACGGAATAGATTGGCCCGCCGAGCTGGCCGCCTTGTAGCGCCTAGTGGGGCCTGCCGGCCAAATGAGACCCCGGCCGCTGCTAAATTTTGCCCCTTAAGCCACTACCGGGGCAAACACTGAGCTTATCCGGCGGTTGCAATGCGCTCAGGTACTTAGAATCTGGTTCGATCAAGGCCCTGAATAACCGAACAATAATTTTCTTCATGACCGACCTCAAGCTCTCCAAGCCCGTGGCCTGGACCCTCTTTTTCATCCTTGCGCTTACCTGGGGCAGCTCCTTTATTTTGATGAAGCGCGGCCTGGAAAGCTTTAGTTACAGTCAAATAAGCTTTATCCGCATTGCTTCGGCCTGGATTTTTACCGCGGTGCTGGCCTTTCGCCACTACCGCTATTTTAAACGCAAGCACCTCTGGCCGGTTATTGCGGTGGGCCTCTTTGGCAATGCCATTCCTTACACCCTTTTTCCCCTGGCCGTTACCCGGCTTGATAGCTCTTTGGTAGGTATTCTCAACAGTATGGTACCGCTCTTTACCCTAATTATTGGTTTAGTTTGGTTTGGCATTCGGGTGCGTTGGCTTAGTGTGCTGGGTATTTTATTGGGCTTGGGCGGCGCGGTATGGCTCTTGGTGCCCGATGCCAGTGTAGACGCGGACCGCTTACTGTACGGGGTTTTTCCCATTCTGGCCACCATCTGTTACGCCATAAGTATCAATGTGATCAATACCCGCCTTACCGAAGTGCGTCCCGTGGCCATTACCCTTTTCAGTCTTACCGCCGTAGGTCCACTCTCCGGGGCTTACGTACTCAGCACCGATTTTGTGCAGATCATGCAAACCGATCCGCAGGCCTGGCTGCATTTGTTTTACGTCGTGCTTTTAGGCGTGCTGGGGTCCAGCCTGGCCATTGTGATCTTTAGTTATCTCATTAAAGGTTCCAGCTCCCTTTTTGCGGCCAGCGTCACTTATCTTATTCCCGTGGTGGCGCTGTTTTGGGGCTATGCCGACGGGGAAGCCATTGGCTGGTATCATCTGGGGGGGATGCTGGCTATTTTATCGGGGATCTATCTCATCAATAAAAAAGGCAGTCCCGCCGCGCGAATTCGCCGCCAGCAAGAGGAAGCGGTATGAGTGCCTACAGCGCAGTACCTTTATCCGGCCACCTAAATCATCCTCCCCAAAAATTTTCCGCGCCCCATGAATTTAATAGGAACCATGATCAAAAAAGGGCTGGAATGGAAAGCCTTTTTAAGTCAACAGGACCGCGACCCCTGGCAAGAGCAGCAAGAGCAGCTCAAATACATCCTCCGTACCGCTCGCCATACGGCGCTGGGTAAGTACTACCACTTTGAAGGCCTGCTGGAAAGTAGTAATCCCCTCAAGGCTTTCCAGCGCCGGCTCCCGCTCAGTGATTACGACACAATGTACCAGCGCTGGTGGCATCAGGGCCTGCGGTATCCCGATATCTTTTGGCCGGGCCATCCCCCTTACTTTGCCCGCAGTAGCGGTACTACTGGCGGGGCGCCCAAGCGTATTCCCGTCACAGAGAGTATGCTGGAGGCCATTCGGTCCGTCAGCGTGGCGCAGCTTACCAGCATAAGCCACTTCGATATGCCGGAGGCCTTTTTTGAACGGGAAATGCTGGCCCTCAGCAGCCATACCCAACTCGAAAAAACAGGGCCCCACCGGGAGGGCGAGATCAGTGCCATTACGGCGGCCAATATCCCTTCCTGGTTTGAGAACGTGTACCGGCCCGGCCCCGAAATAGCCCGCATAGCCGATTGGAACCAACGCATCGAACGCATCGCGGAAGAAGCGCCCCATTGGGATATTGGCGTGCTCAACGGCATTCCCAGCTGGGTGTTGCTTATGCTCCGGCGCATCATTGAAAAACACGGGCTCAACACCATCCATGACATCTGGCCGGGGCTTCAAGTGTACACGCCCGGCGGGGTAGCTTACGCCCCCTACCGGCATAAGTTTGAGGAGGTTTTTGGCCGAGAAGTGATCATCATGGACACTTATTTGGCCAGCGAGGGCTTCTTTGCTTACACGGCTCGGCCGGGTACCCTTAACATGCGTTTGGCCACCGGTCAGGGCACTTTTTTTGAGTTTGTTCCCTTTGACCAGCGAGGCTTTGACGAGCAGGCCGAACTGCTGGATGACCCCGTGATCCATACCCTCAATGAAGTGGAGGAGGGCCAGGAATACGCCTTAATAATCACCACGGTGGCCGGTACCTACCGCTACCTGATCGGCGATACCATCACTTTTACCAGCCTGAAACACACCGAAATCAAGATCAGCGGACGGACCAAGCACTTTCTCAACGTGGTGGGCAGCCAGCTTACCGAGGCCCGGATGAATGAATGCATCCAGATGCTCCAGCAAGAGCAGCAGCTGATGGTAAAGGAATTTAGCCTGGCAGCGGTGGAAGGAGAAAAGGATAAGTGGTACCACCAGTGGGTGCTGGGCTACGATGGCCCGGAGCCCCCCGCGGAGGAAACCATTGCCTCTGCCATCGATGCTTTTCTCAGCGAACGCCATAAAAACTATGAGGTGGCCCGCCGGAAATCCCTGGCCGGCGTAAAGGTGTGCTTGGTGCCGGCGGAGCGGTTTTATGATTATCAAGCGCGGGATCGTGATAGAGGGGGGCAAGTCAAAACCCGCAAGGTGATAAGCCAGGAAGCGATGCGAGCATTCCTGGCCTTTATGGACAAACAGTAAAACCCTAAATTTGGCCCTTTTAAAACTTTAAGCAAAGCTATGGCTCATCAACTCTTAGCCGGAAAAAAAGGAATCATTTTCGGTGCGCTCAACGAAGAATCTATCGCCTGGAAAATAGCCGAAAAGGCCCACGAACAGGGGGCTCAATTTGTGCTCTCGAATGCCCCCGTGGCCATGCGCATGGGCGCCATCCAAGGCCTGGGCGAAAAAACCGGTGCGGAGGTGATCCCTGCAGATGCCACCAAAATGGAGGATCTCGATAAGCTCTTTGCCCAGGCGGAAGAGAAGCTGGGCGGTAAGCTGGACTTTATCCTCCACAGCATAGGGATGAGCGTAAACGTCCGTAAAGGCAAGCACTATACCGAGCTCAATCACGATTGGCTGGCCAAAGGCTGGGATGTTTCGGCCGCTTCTTTTCACAAAGTGATGCAAACCGCCTGGAAAAGAGACAGCATGAATGAATGGGGCAGCATCCTGGCCCTTACCTACATCGCCGCCCAGCGCACCTTCCCGGATTATAATGACATGGCGGATAACAAAGCTTATCTGGAAAGCATTGCCCGCAGCTTTGGCTATCACTGGGGTACCCGTAAAAAGGTGCGCGTGAATACCATCTCCCAGTCGCCTACCCCCACTACGGCCGGCAGCGGGGTCAAGGGTTTTGACGCCTTTATAAACTACGCCGAAAAAATGAGCCCACTGGGCAATGCGACCGCCGATGATTGCGCCGACTACGCCGTGTCCCTTTTTAGTGACTACACGCGGCGGGTCACCATGCAAAACCTCTATCACGACGGTGGTTTCAGCCATACCGGTGTAAGCGAGGCCATTATAGAGCAGTTTGGACAATAGGCCCCCGGCCTTTTCGTTGACCTCAATGGCCCAGGTACCCTCTGGACCGCGCTTTTCTTTTACCGTCTTTTTCTCCCGGCATGCAGCTCAGTATTGTAATTGTTAACTACAATGTAGCTTCCTTTTTAGAGCAATGTTTAGATGCCGTTTTTAAAGCATTAGAAAATACTAATGGTGAAGTTTTTGTTGTAGATAATGATT
>CAJXMS010000128.1 GCA_913056475.1 uncultured Bacteroidota bacterium | reverse complement strand
AAGGTGCCCCTTTCGGTCCGGCAGCTTCCGGCGGGATTGTATTTGGTGCGGGTTCGGGAACGCCAGGGACGGTTTACCATTCAATGACCTTCGTTTACCGGTGTGACCGATAGATCACATTTGGCCGCCAGGCCCCCAAAAGAAGAGGACCCTAGGGAGCCGCAGATGCCGCTTCCTGCCGGCTCAGGGTAAAGGTGTAGCCTTCCGTAATGGGATTGACCAACAACTTTTGACAGGCCTGGTCTACCTTTTGACGGGCGGTGGCCTCGTCGGGGGCTTCTACCTGAAGCTGGATATGCTTGCCGATGCGCACGCCCGTGATCTCCGGCAGCTCAATGCCAGCCATGCTGTGGGTTACGGCTTTGCCCTGGGGATCGAGCAGGGCGCGGTGGGGCATAATGTCTATCTCGGCGGTAAAATGCATGGATGCGTTGCTTTAAAAGTTAACGGGGGTCGCGGGGGCGAAAAATGGCGCTCACCAGCAAGTACAAAGGTATAACAAAGGCCAAAGCGCGCCAGCGCAGCAGCAGCAAGAGCAGGGCTACGCCGGCCAGGAGGATGAGCCGGGCCCGATTGGCCCGCCAGGTCCATTCCTTCACTTTAAAGGAAAGCAGCGGCCACTCCACCACCAGCAAAAAAGCGCCCCCCAGGGTGAGTACCGTGAGCCACATGGGGTGGAGCAAAAAGGCCTCCACACCGGTGGCATCGGTCGTAAGCCCCCATAAGCCGGCGCTGAAAATAAAAAGGGTGAGGGCCGGCGTGGGCAGGCCCAGAAAGTGTTCCTGCTGGCGGGTGTCCACATTGAAACGGGCCAAACGAAGGGCGGCAAAAAGGGGGACTAAAAAGGAAAGATAGGGCAAAAAGGCCGGAATGGGCTCGCTGCCCAGCCGGGCCTGCTGAAAAAGCTCCCAGAGAAAAAAGCCCGGCACTACGCCAAAGCTCACCACATCGGCCAGGGAATCGAGCTGCAGGCCTACCTCGGAATGAACGCCCAGAAGACGCGCTACGAAGCCGTCCAGAAAATCGGCCGCCAGCGAACCGCCCACCAGCCCGGCGGCCAGCCAAAACTGCTGATCTTGTAAGGCCAGCAGCGCCAAAATTCCGCAGGCAAGATTGAGAAGGGTAAGTAAGTTGGGCAGCGCAGATTTCATTAAAATGCCTTCTTTGGGGCAATAATACGGCAATTCTCATGTTTTAGCTCTGAACGGGATTGCCTTATTTTGCGCTTTCCCCCGGGGATACCGGTCCCTTCCATAAAAATAATTGCCCCTTTTGAAAAAAGCACTTCTTCTAGCGCTCCTCCTGGCCATGCCGGGCCTTATCTGGAGCCAGGCCCGCAAATATTCCAATGCCTTTTTGGAAATAGGGGTAGATGCCCGCGCCATGGCCATGAGCCAGGCCGTGGTAGCCTCTACAAACGATGTGAACGCCGGCTACTGGAACCCCGCCGGCCTGGCCGGCCTGGAAAGCTGGGAAGCCGCCGCTATGCACGCTTCTTACTTTGCCAGCATCGCCCAGTACGATTACCTTTCCTATGCCCAGCCATTGCCCGCTGATAAGGGGGCCGTGGGCGTTTCCCTGATCCGCTTCGGGGTAGACGATATCCTTAACACCACCCAGCTTATCAACGAACAAGGAGAGGTAGATTACGACCGGATTACCCGTTTTTCCGCGGCGGACTATGCCCTGCTGGCCTCTTACGCCCGGAAGGCCCCTGGAATTCCCGGGCTGCGCTACGGGGGCAATCTTAAGATCGTGTACCGCCAAATCGGCAAATTTGCCAATGCAGTAGGCTTCGGTTTTGACCTGGGCGCCCAATACCGCCGGGGGCCCTGGCAAATGGGCGCCCTGCTCCGCGATGCCACCACCACCTTTAATGCCTGGAGCATAGACGAAAGCCAGCTGGCGGATGTCTTTGACGATACGGGCAATGAACTGCCCACCGAAAACCTGGAACTTACCCTGCCCCGGCTGCTCCTGGGCCTGGGGCGCTCTTTTTCGCTGGGCCCTGATTACGGGCTCCACACCGAGATGAACCTGGACTTCAGCTTCGGCGGCCGCACCAATACCCTGGTGAGCAGTGAGGTTTTTAATATGTCGCCCAACCTGGGCGTCGAACTGGACTTTCGCCGCTTCATATTTTTACGCCTGGGCGCCGGGCAGTTTAAGCGGCTTCAGCGCTTTTCCGGTGCCGAGTACATCACCCTGCAGCCCAATCTGGGGCTGGGCTTCCGCTACCGGGGCTTCCAGATAGATTATGCCCTTACCGATATCGCGGGCGCTTCGGGCGCTTTCTACTCCAATGTATTTTCGCTGAAATTTAATTTCGCGGAATTCAAAGACTCCTAAATGCGCATTGCCCTGCCGCTGGCTTTGGCCAGCCTCGTGCTGCTGGTGCTTCCCTGGTGGTTGCCAGCGCTTACCCCGGTACTTCTCATCGCCTTCCTGCCCCTGCTCTGGGCGCATCGCTATCAGCTCCCTACGGCACTGCTGCCCCAAACGGGCGTATGGCTCCTCAGCAGCCTGCTGGTAGGCCTGGGCTGGCCCCTGCTGGTCAGCCTTAGCTGGGGCGGGCCCACCGCCAGTACCTTTAAGCTGGGCGCCCTGCTCTGGTTGGGGCTTAGCGGTTTTCACTTCATTCACCATTACCTGGGGGCGCAGCGCGGTTATATCGCCCTGCCCTTCCTGTGGCTCAGTGCTATGGCCCTGCCCTGGTACCAGGGTTTTGCGGAACAACTCCCTTCCCTGGGCGCTGCCTTTACCGGCTTTTTACCTTTCGGCAAGCACCTGTCCCTCCTGGGCCTCCTTAGCGTCACGGCCTGGCTCTGGATTGTCAATATCCTGCTGTTCCTGATCCTTTCCGGCTTCCGCAACCACCGCCAGTGGAAGCCCCTCACCGGCCAGCTTTTGCTGGTGGCCGGCCTCCTCATAATCCTCCCCCTGTGGCTCAGCAGCGGAGTGCCCGCAGCAGGTGCTTTGGAGGGGCCTTCGGCCAAAGGAATTTTACCCCCGGAAGCCCGTAAGGCGGACCTATTTGTGAGCCGGATGAGCTTCTTCCTGGCCGGGTTCCTCCTCCTTTTTACCCTGGTCCGCGGCTACCTTAAAAATAAAGACCCCCTAAGCTGATGCTATGATAGATCTCAGAAGCGATACCGTAACCCGTCCCACTCCCCCCATGCGGCAAGCCATGATGGAAGCCCCCGTGGGCGACGACGTTTTTGCCGAAGACCCCAGCATCAACGCCCTGGAAAACTACGGCGCCGCCCTTTTTGGCATGGAGGCAGCGCTCTACTGCCCCAGCGGCACCATGACCAATCAGATAGCGCTCAAGGTGCACACCCAGCCCGGGCAGGAGATCATCGCCCACGAACTATCCCATATTCTCAACTACGAAGGCGGCGGCGCCGCCTTCCACAGCGGCTGCCAGGGGCGCACGGTATCCGGCCCCCAGGGCCAAATGAAAGCCGATCCGGTAGCCGCTGCCATCCAAAATCCGGAAGACATCCACGCGGCGCCCTCCCGCCTGGTAGTGGCGGAAAATACCACCAATAAAGGCGGCGGCGCTTGCTACGAAATGGCCGATCTGGCGGCCATTCAGGACGTTTGTCAGGCGCACGGCCTGGCCTTTCACCTGGACGGCGCCCGGCTCTGGAACGCCCTCATTGCCAAAAATCAGGACCCCATAGCCTACGGCCACCTCTTCGATTCCATATCGCTGTGCCTTAGCAAAGGCCTGGGAGCTCCCGTGGGTTCCTTGTTGCTGGGCAGCAAAGGCTTTATCCGGGAAGCACGGCGCGTACGCAAGCGCTTTGGCGGCGGTATGCGCCAGGCCGGGATGCTGGCCGCCGCCGCGCAGTATGCCCTGGAAAATCACCGCGAACGCCTTCGGGAAGATCATGAAAAAGCCCAACAGCTGCGCCAGGCCCTGGAAACTTGCAACTGGGTAGCGCGGGTAGAACCCGTGGAGACCAACATCGTGATCTTTTACCTTAAAGCCGATAAAGAAGCCGCCGCCTTTAGCGCTCATTTGCGCGAAGCGCAAATCCTGCATACCCAGATGGGCCAGGGCAAGCTTCGTTTTGTGACCCATCTGGATGTATCGAAAGCCGATATTGACCAGGTGTGCCAGGTCCTCCAGAAGCTATAATTCAGTAGGCCGAAGGAAACGGATCTCTTTAAAGGCATAGGTGGCCTGCTTTCCATCTTCCCAAATGCCTTGAAGGCGCCCATTGTCGGCCACTCCCGTGATGCGAAAATGGCCCCGGCGGCTTTTATCCGCGGCAGGTACCGGGTTTTGATAGGCATAAAGCTTGGCCAGATATTCTTCCTTCAGGGCCGCCCACTGGCCGGGCACCTGGAGGCTCCGGTAGCGGGAATCCAGGCATTGATAGTACCGAGCTTCCACCTCACTTAAGGGCAACTCCTTTCCAAGCGCCCGGGCCATCGAATAGGCCTGCGGCGCATCGAATTGAGCTTGGTTTACGTTCAATCCCAGTCCTATAATGGAAGACTCGATGCGAACACCCTGCACTTGGTTTTCGATGAGGATACCAGCGAATTTTCGCCCTTGTTGGTCCCACAGGTCATTGGGCCATTTGGGCCACACCGCCAGGCCGTAGGACGTCAGGCAGTCGTGCACGGCCAGACAAACTGACATATTCAAGAAAAAACTCTGCCCGGGGGTGAGGAAGCGCGGCCTTAAAAAGACGCTCACCAGGAGGTTTTGGCCCGCTGCCGCTTCCCAGCTCGTCCCCGGCTGTCCACGGCCCAGTCTTTGATATGTGGAGGTGACGGCATATCCCTCCGGTAATATGCTTTCCCGTAAGAGGCCACGCAGCTGCTCATTGGTGCTGTTAAGCTCCTTACACCGTAAAACAGCCGATCCGATGATTAACTGACTCATAGACCCTATCAATAAGAAGCGCCCACAGGATAGGCACAATGCTTAATTTTGGGGCCAATTTAAGAGCAATTAATGGCAAACCACCAGTTTTCTCCTTTGGTTGATTCCATCATAGAAGGAATGGACGACCGCAAAGCCGACAAAATAACGGTACTTGATTTAAGCGATATTGAAAACTCTGTATGCGACTACTTCGTTATCTGCGAAGGCAATTCGAATACACAGGTAGATGCCATTGCCAGCTCGGTGGAAGAGAAAGTGCGCCAAAAAACCGGCGAAAAACCCTGGCACGTAGAAGGTCAAGATTTAGCTGAGTGGGTACTGGTAGATTATGTAGACACCGTAGCTCATGTGTTTCAGCGAAGTACCCGGGAATTTTATGACCTGGAAGGCCTGTGGGGCGATGCCAAAATAACCGAAATAGCAGCGGGCTAAGAACCCAGAAAAATCAGAATGGAAAACAATAAGGATAAGAAGCAGCTCTCAAAGCTGAAAGAACAGTTCTCTAAGAACAACCAGGGTGGCAAGCAAGGCAAGGACCCCGAGGGAGACGGCAATAACAAGAAGAAATTTAACTTCTACTGGATCTATGCCATCATCTTCCTGATCTTCATTGGTATTCAGCTGGTAGGCAGCTTTAGTGGCAATATTCAGCCCACCACTTTTGATGATTACACCCAAATGCTGGAAGACCAGGATGTGGCTGAGGTGAAAATCATCAACGAAAAGCGGGTACTGGTCTTCATTAAGAAAGAAGCCCTCAAGAATAAGGAGCGCTACGAAGAAGTGCGCAACAGCGGCCTGGGAGATGGGCTCAATCAAGGGCCACACTACGCCTTTGAAATGCCTTACCAGGCCTACCAGAACAATCTGGACCGCTTCTACGAAGAACATCCGGAGCTGGCCGATCAACGCATGATAGCCAGCCACGAGGAGCGCAAGGACTACTGGGGCGAAATTATCGCCTGGATTTTCCCCTTTCTCCTTATTATCGGTATTTGGATTTTTATCATGCGCCGGATGAGTGGCGGCGGGGGCGGCCCGGGTGGGCAGCTCTTCAATATTGGAAAGTCAAAAGCCCAACTCTTTGATAAAGATACCAACGTAAAAGTAAGCTTTAAAGACGTAGCCGGCCTGGAAGGTGCCAAGGAGGAAGTAGAAGAGGTGGTCTCCTTCCTGAAAGACCCGGACAAATACACGAGCCTGGGGGGTAAAATTCCCAAAGGTGCGCTGCTGGTAGGACCGCCGGGTACCGGTAAAACCCTTCTGGCTAAAGCGGTGGCGGGTGAAGCCAAAGTGCCTTTTTACTCCCTCTCCGGCTCTGATTTCGTGGAAATGTTTGTGGGTGTAGGCGCTTCCCGGGTGCGGGATCTTTTCAAGCAAGCCAAAGAAAAATCCCCCTCCATCATCTTCATCGATGAGATCGATGCCATTGGTCGGTCCCGGGGCAAAAACAATATTACCGGGGGGAACGACGAACGGGAAAATACCCTTAATCAGCTCCTTACCGAAATGGACGGCTTTGCCACGCACGAACACGTGATCGTCATAGCCGCTACTAACCGGGCAGACGTCCTTGATAAAGCCCTCCTGCGGGCCGGGCGCTTTGACCGGCAAATAAGCGTAGACCTGCCCGAGCTCAACGAGCGAAAGGAGATCTTTGACGTTCACCTGCGCCCGCTAAAGCTGCACCCCGAAGTTGATTTTGACTTTCTGGCGCGGCAAACCCCGGGCTTTAGTGGTGCCGATATCGCCAATGTGTGCAACGAAGCGGCGCTTATAGCCGCGCGGCAAGAC
>CAJXMS010000127.1 GCA_913056475.1 uncultured Bacteroidota bacterium | reverse complement strand
ACGATACACTCGGTTTTACCATAAGCAGTAGATGTGCTACCCTGGACTCCTTGTTGGTCATGCAGCTAGCCGATTCACTCGTACCACCAGCGATAGAGGACACGCTGATATGCGCTCCGATGGCTTTTGAGATCAATTTTCCGCCCGGTCCGGCGCAAACTTTCCGGATCAACGGACAAAGCAGGGGAGACTCCATCCGGCTGGCCCAATCGGGCCGGTATATTCTAGAAGGGTCGAATCCCTGTGGTTCCTTCTTAGACACGTTTAACCTCACGGTACGTGCCCCGCTTCGGGAAAAGTACCAACCGGTCTACTTTTGCCAGGGGGATAGCGGGGTTATCAACGCTACCCAAGCGGGCGCCAGGCAGTATTTATGGAGCACCGGCGATACCACTCCCGTACTTACCGTGCGGCAGCCTGGCTGGTATTACGTGGATATGATAAATGAGTGCGATACCTTACGGGACTCCACCTACGCCACCCAAATTCAGCCCCTGCCGCCCATCGACCTGGGGCGTGATACCATCTTTTGTGCCGGCACCCTGACCCTGGACGCCGGCGATTTTGACGGAGCCAGCTACCGCTGGCAAAACGGCACCGCTTCCCGCTTTTTTACCGTAAACCACAGCGGCAAGTACTGGGTACGGGTAAACAACGGCTGCAGCGTCCGCTCCGATACCATCAACGTGCTCATCACCGGGCCTCCCCGGGCGGTGCTCGGCACGGAAGTCCATTATTGTTCCAGCAACTCTTTTACGCTTAATGCCCAAAACCCGGGTTCTTCTTACCGTTGGAATACCGGGGACACCACCCAAAGCATCCGCATCAACCAGCCCGGAACTTACTGGGTGGAAATAACCAACGACTGCGGGCAGGTGGTAGATACGGTAGAAATGGTCAATGAAGATCCCATTCCCAGTAATGTATTGGGGCCGGACACGCTAATCTGCGACGGCACTACCTTCTGGCTTAACCCACATTTGGCCTATGCCGAAAAAAACTGGAGCACGGGCAGCGCTGCGGATAGCATCCCCGTCACTTCTACCGGAACCTACTGGTTACGAGCGGAAAACCTCTGTGGCACCGTAGTGGACAGCATCCGGGTGTACGTAGAAACGGTGCCCCGTTTTGATATGGCCGATACCGGGATATGCCACGTGGCGGATAGCCTCCTGCTGCGCGGCCCGCCGGGGATGCAGCGCTACCAGTGGAGTAATGGCAAAAACAGCGCCCATATTTGGGTATATCAAGCCCAAAAGCTGGCCCTTACCGTAGAAAACGCTTGCTTTACCTTCACAGATAGTGTGGCCGTAACGGCGCAATATCCACTGGACTTGGGGCTTCCCGAGGATACGGCCCTGTGCCGGGGGCAGGAACTGGCGGTAGACTTGCGCGGGCCCGGGCTTCCAGTCGTTTGGGCTGATGGTAATCGGGATGCCCTGCGCCGTATTCGCCGTTCAGGCACTTACGTGGCGGCTATTGACAATCGCTGTGGCCACTACTTAGACACGCTAAATGCCCACTTTTTGCCCCCGGTGGCTGATAGTAGTTTTACCGTTCAGCTCTGTCGCGGAGATTCCCTCCTGCTGGGCCCTACGGATTATGGCTATCAAATGATGTGGCCGGATAGCAACCTTTCGGGCCCCCGCTGGGTGCACGGGCCGGGTCGCTACACCACCCAGCTAAAAAACCCCTGCGGCCAGGCGCAATGGGACTATCTGGTGCAGGAGCAGCTCTGTACGTGTCCGCTTTACTGGCCCAGCGCCTTTACCCCTACAGGGGATGGTACCAACGAAACTTTTCACCCGGTCACCGCTTGCCGGCTATCCTCTTTCGAAATGATCATTTTTGATCGCTGGGGCAAGGAACTATACCGCACCCAGGACCTTGATCAGGGCTGGAACGGTAAGGTAAATGGGCAGCGGGCGCCTTTGGGCACCTACATGTACTGGGCTCGCTATCGCTGGGTGGGCCGGGGTACCGGGCAGGAGCGCCTGGATCAAGGCTATTTTACCCTGGTGCGCTAGCGCAGGGCAGGCCTGGCGGCCAAATGTGATGGCGGGCGGCGATGGGAGCCTTCGGCCCGGGGCTTATCTATCCTTCTAGTAAGGCTTTCAAGTGAGGCTGCAATCCTTCCTTGAGTTCCGCCGGAGCCTCGAGGTGGCTCATGTGGCCGAGGGGCAGCGATAGCCATTTCACGCCGGTCTCCGCCGCCAGCTGCCGGAGCTTTTCGTGCTCCAGAATCGGGTCTTTTTTTGCCGCCACCAGCAGTACGGGGCAGGAAAGCTCGCGCAAGACCCTTTCCCGGTCGGGGCGCATTTGCATGCCGTAAAGGGCCGCAATGATAGCCTGCGTATTCATCTTTTGAGCGCTTTGGACCGCCTCCTGAATGGCAGAAGCACATTTTGCCCGGCTTTCGGGGGCAAACAGCAGGGGAATGGCCTGGCGGAGGTATCCTTCCCGGTTTCGCTTAACCAGCGCTATGGCCCGTTCGCGGCTGGCGCGGCGCTCCGGGCTGTCGGGCCAGGGCGAAGAATTAAGTAAAATTAAGGACTGGAGCTTTTGGGGGTATCGTTCGGCAAAAGCCAGGGCCACGTAGCCGCCCATGGAGTGCCCGGCGAGGGTCACCTTATGGAGGCCGAGATGCTGGAGCAGAGACAGAACTACCTCGGCCATGGCCTCCACGGAGTGCTGGTAGCCCAAGTTGGGCGCCTCACCATGCCCCGGGAGGTCCAGGGTTATTACCCGTCCGTGGGCCAAGAAGGAGGGGATCAGGGGGTTCCACATGTGCTGTTCTTCCAGGAAACCATGGAGGAGGAGAAGTACGGGACCATCACCGGGATAATCCGTAGCAGGAAAAATTTCCTGGCGATGCTTAAAGGTAAGCTTTAAGGGAGTCATACAGACCTACGGGATTGAGCTGCTTACAGAGAAAAGAGGAGGCGATCGAGGGAGCCTTTTTGCCAATAAGAAAATTACAGGGGGGATCCAAAATGGGATACCAGACAGGGCCTTACCGCCTAGCGCATTAGCTCTGTGGGGCAAGCCCATTATTCGATCAGGAGGCCTCAGGCCAAGTAATGGAAAGTGGTTTAGGGGCCCAAGGTCCCGGATTGGGCTGATAGGTCCGATTGCGCATCAAAGATCTTCTGATCTAACTTGCCACTTTCTTTACAGGCATTTTGGCGGCGAAGCTCCCACATGAGCTTTTCTTTTTGATCTTCCGGGAGCTTTTGGACTTGCTCCAGCAAGCGGTAAAATTCATTGCCATTTACTTCCATCAGCACAAATGTAACCGAAATTATTTTCCGGTATTCATTTTATCCTCTATTTCTTCTATCTCTTTGGGAATGTGGCTTGTAAGGTTCCTATTTTCTTTTTCGCCGATCACAATGTCATCTTCTATGCGGATGCCAATGCCCTCTTCGGGCAAGTAGAGGCCTGGTTCACAGGTAAAAGCGTTTCCCACTTCCATTTTTACGCTCCAGGAGCCTACGTCGTGGACATCTAAGCCTATGTAGTGGGATGTTCCGTGCATGAAGTACTTTTTATAAGCCGGCCATTTTGGGTCTTGATTTTTAACTTCCGTTTTGTCCAGGATATTTAGATCCAGTAGCTCCTTGGTCATCAGCTCCCCCACTTCTTTGTGGTATTCGTGCAGCTGGTTGCCGGGGCGCAGCATTTCCAGAGAGGCTTTTTGGACGCGCAGTACTGCGTTATAAAGCTCCTTTTGACGCTCTGTAAAACGGCCACTGACGGGAAATACGCGGGTCACATCGCTGGCGTAGTTGGCGTACCAATCGCCGCAATCCAGGAGAATGAGCTCCCCGTCCCGGCAGGTGTCTTCGTTTTCCAGATAGTGAAGCACGCAGGCGTTCTTCCCACTGGCCACGATGGGTTCATAACTAAAGCCCGGCGACCCGTTGCGCGTGAATTCATGGATAAATTCCGCCTCAATTTCATACTCCTTCACCCCTGGTTTGATAAAGCGCAGCGCCCGGTCAAAGGCCTTCGCATTGATGTCGCAGGCCTTCTGCATGATCTCCACTTCTTGGGGTTGCTTGATGGCCCGCAGTTGATGCATGATGGGAGCGGCCCGGCGGTAGGTGTGTAGGGGGAATTGCTGGCGGCACCACTTGCGGAAGCGGTCGTCCCGGGTTTCTACTTCATTGGCAGCGCGCAGGTGCTCGTTGCTATTGAGATACACCTCTTCGGCCTGGACCATTAAGTCTTTAAATATCTTTTCGAATTGGCTAAGCCATTGGACATTCTGCACCCCGCTTACTTTGGTCGCCTGGCTTTTGTCCAGTTTGGCCCCTTCCCAGCGAGCGATGTGCTCATTGGTTTCGGTTACAAACAGGATTTCACGGTGCTCGGGGAGGTAGGCATCCGGGAATAATACCAGGATGGTTTCTTCCTGATCTACGCCGCTGAGGTAAAAAAGATCTTTGTTTTGGATGAATTTGATGGTTCCGTCAGCGTTGCTGGGCAGCACATCGTTGGCATTAAAAACCGCCAGGCTACGCGGCGGAAGCTGCTTGGAAAAGCGCTCCCGATTGCTTGTAAAAAGTTGGGGGTCAATAGAATCGTATCGCATGGTAGGCTTTAAATTAAAATAAAAGCCCAAAGGTAAGGGATAGCCTGCAGGCCGGTTGCACGAGGACGGCCGGCTCTTATTCGTCCGCTCTTTTCTGTTCTAAGCTCGAAAGGGCCCAGCGCCGGGCCTCATCCAGACGGGGGAAGATTTTATAGGGGACCGGCTGTGCTTGCAGGGCAAAAATAGCTTTCAGCAGGTTTCTTATCACCATATTGGGAATAATATAGGCAGTACCGGCGCAGTGTTTTTTCATCATCTCCTCATAGTCTTTAAGCCACTGGGCTTGCCATTGCTGATATTTAAAGGCGGGAAGAGAAGCCTGCGTAGCGTCAAAGATCAAGGCGATAGGGAGCTCATGGGTGTAGGCTCGCTCCAGGTCTTTAAGGTATTGGGAGAAGTTCTCGTCATTAGCGGTGTGGCCAGTAAAGGTGACCTTGACCACCGGATGCTCAGCAAAGGATAACTCGGCGTATTTTTTCATATGAATTAAATGATCTTAGCAAATTATTGAATGAATTGTTCAAAAGCTAAGTGTTTGCATTCGGCAGCCATTGTTGTGTGGTTTTTCAGATAAAAGGTGATATCCAAAAATGGTAGACACAAAAGAAAAATTTGGTGTTTCCAGCTCAATTCTCCACCCTTTTTCGAGCTGTTTTGAGTGAGATACTCGGGGGTAAAGGGATGAGGCTTGGAATCACAGCTGTCTCATTATGAGAATATTTCCTTATGTTTGCTGGTGATTCTATATCCAAAAACCCCAAAATTATGTTTCAAAAAGTATTTTTCATGGGAGTGGGACTTATGGTTTCCCTCTCCCTGGTAGCGCAGTGCCCCCCGCAGTCCCTCCCCTATAACGAGAATTTCGATGCGGGCGTGGGCTGTTTTACCGTTATTGATGGAGGTACCAGCACCGATACCTGGGTGGCAGCCCCTGTAGGGGGTACCAGCAATGTATCCGGTGATCTGGACAGTACGGGCTATATGCTGGTGAACAGTGATGGAGCGGGTTTTGGAAACTTACTGTTGGAAACCCTCCAGTCGCCGGTGATCGATGCCGATTCGGTCAACGGCTCCTTGCTTTTGAGTTGGGATCAATATTACAATGCGCTTTCCAGCGATTCCGGCAGCGTGGAGGTTTATGATGGTTCCCAATGGGTCAATGTCTATACGACCAACAGCGATCAGGGCGGCTTTGGCAGCCCGGATAGGCCCCAGATAGATATCACGGCTTATGCCAATGACAGCCTTCAAGTGCGCTTTGTGTACGATGATAACAACACCTGGGCCTGGTACTGGCTGGTGGATAATTTCCAACTCCAGGAAGTAGCTTGTTTGGCGCCCACAGCGGCGCAGGTTACCGCTACCGCGGGGCGTTCCGCTACCGTAAACATTGGCGGTGTGGCCGACTCCCTTGATGTGGAGTGGGGGCCCGTTGGCTTTACCCAGGGTACTGGTTGCCTGGGAGCTGTAGCACTGAACGGCAGTAGTACTTTTACCCTTGACTCCAGCGTAGCTCCTTCCTGTGCTACTACGCTGGCCCCCAATCAATGCTATGACCTTTACCTGCGCCGCAATTGCAGCGCGGCGGGCAGCGGCACTTCCGCCTGGGTAGGCCCTATCACCTTTTGTACGCAATGCAATCTTGTGTCCCTCCCCTTCAGTGAGGACTTCAATCAGGGGCTGGGT
Source organism: uncultured Bacteroidota bacterium (assembly GCA_913056475.1). Taxonomy (GTDB): domain Bacteria; phylum Bacteroidota; class Bacteroidia; order Flavobacteriales; family Schleiferiaceae; genus CAJXMS01. The sequence goes on along the minus strand of CAJXMS010000127.1, from coordinate 444 downwards.
TGCTTTACCGTTATTGATGGGGGAACCAGTACCGATACCTGGGCTACCATTCCTGCCGGAGGCAATAGCAACCTGGGCGGCGACCTCGATGGCACGGGCTACGTAGCCGTTGATAGCGACGGGGCAGGCTCGGGGCCCACCCTGGACGAGACCTTAAATTCCCCCATTATTCAAGCGGGCAATATCACGGGCAGTCTCATCCTCGAGTTTGACCAGTACTACAATCAGCTTTTTAACGACAGTGGCTTCGTGCAGGTCTACGATGGTAACCAATGGCAGACCGTCTTTACCGCCAATAGTTCTTACGGAAGCTTTGGCACTCCCGATCACCAATTCATCGATATTACCGCTTATGCCCACGATAGCCTTCAAGTTCGCTTCATTTACCGGGATGGTGGCAGCTGGGCCTGGCACTGGGCGCTGGATAACGTGGAGATCTCAGAG
>CAJXMS010000126.1 GCA_913056475.1 uncultured Bacteroidota bacterium | reverse complement strand
TATCGGCTACGCAGTAATAGAAGGCGCCGCGCTCTTTCACCTCATCGCGGGTTATCCAGATGGTTAGGTTATCGTCCACCCAGCGGTCGCCCACTTTTTGTTGGCCTTTGGCCAAATGTGATAGCCCCAGGGCGAGCAGGAGTCCCGTCAGTAATGCCCATTTCCTCTTCATAGTGTAAGGTCAGCAGCGCTCGCCCAAAAGGGTAGCGGCCGTGCATTTATTGATTTTCACGTTAACAAAATCGCCGGGCTGTTCGGCCCCGGTTTTGGGGAAAACGACCACGGTATTCTGAGTATTGCGGCCCATCCATTCCTGGTCGCTTTTTTTGGAGTTGCCTTCAATGAGCACGGTTTCGGTTTGGCCCAGATGCGCCTCATTGCGCTCCAGGGAGTGTGCTTGCTGGCGGTCTATGATCTCGGTAAGGCGGCGTTTTTTGACTTCCAGGGGAATGTCATCTTCCAGCTTACGAGCCGCGTAAGTATTGGGGCGCTCACTGTAATAAAACATATAGCCAAAGTCATAGCGAACGTAATCCATCAAGCTCAGGGTAAGCTGGTGGTCTTGTTCCGTTTCCGTGGGAAAGCCCGCGATCATATCGTGGCTAATGCCACAGTCGGGTATAATTTTACGGACCCGGTCGATCAGGGCCAGGTATTCTTCGCGGGTATGGCCCCGGTTCATTGCTTCCAGGATGCGGCTACTGCCGCTCTGCACGGGAAGGTGAATGTACTTACACACATTGGGGTGGGCGGCGATGGCGTGCAGCACATCGTCGGTCATATCCTGTGGATTGGAGGTGCTAAAGCGAATGCGCATTTCCGGAACAGCGCGGGCTACTTTATGCAGCAGCCCGGCAAAATTCACGGCGGAAGCCTGAGCCGCTTCGCTGGCGCGTTCAAAGTCTTTTTTAAGGCCGCCGCCGTACCAGAGGTAGGAGTCCACATTCTGTCCGAGCAGGGTAATCTCTTTGTAGCCATGGTCGCGAAGCTGGCGGGCTTCTTCGATAATGGTTTCCGGATTGCGGCTGCGCTCGCGGCCGCGGGTAAAAGGCACCACACAGAAGGTGCACATATTGTCACAGCCCCGGGTAATGGATACAAAGGCGGAGACGCCATTGGTGCCCAGCCGCACCGGGCTTACTTCGGCGTAAGTTTCTTCTTTGGAAAGCAGGGTGTTCACCGCTTTGCGGCCGGCATCCACTTCTTTTACCAGGTGGGGAAGGTCGCGATAAGCGTCGGGGCCCACCACCAGGTCTACCAGCTTCTCTTCGTCCAGGAGCTTATCTTTAAGGCGCTCCGCCATACAGCCCAGCACGCCGATTTTAAGCTCGGGCTGATTTTCCTTGATCCGGTGAAACGTTTTTAATCGTTTACGCACGGTTTGCTCGGCTTTATCGCGGATGGAGCAGGTGTTGAGCAGCACCAGATCGGCTTCCTCGGCGTTGCGGGTGGTACCGTAGCCATCTTCCGCCAGAATGGAGGCCACAATTTCGGAATCGGAAAAATTCATTTGGCACCCGTAGCTCTCGATGTAAACTTTTTGGGTGGCCTGATTATCATGGGGACGCACGGTAGCCTGCCCCTGCAGTGCGTCGGCCAGGGGCGTTTCGTTTTCGCGTGCTTTCGTGGTAGCCATAACCGAGATGGTTTAAGGGTTTTTAGGGCTTTTGCAAGAGGGGCAAAGGTAAGCATATTGGGGAGGATATGCCAGTTTGGCAGTACCCCCATGGTAAGCTGGATTTCAGTCTCTTAGGGGCCGGTAAGCTTCCGGGGGGCGCGGATACATTTGGCCGGCAGGCCCAAACAAAAGCACTGGCCGGGGTGTCGCTTGAGGAGTTGGTACCAAACAAATCGTTTAATTTGCCAGCGCAAAATAACTCTGTGAAAAGCCTGCGGATATGTCTAAAAATCTGGTGATAGTGGAGTCTCCGGCCAAAGCCAAAACCATTGAAAAGTTTCTGGGAAAGGATTTTAAGGTGGAATCCAGCTACGGTCACATACGTGATCTGGAACAAAAAGATATGGGGGTAGATGTGGAGAACAACTTCACGCCTCGCTATAAAATAAGCGATGATAAGAAAGAGGTGGTGCGCAAGCTGAAGAAACTCACCAAAGACGCCGAGACGGTATGGCTGGCCTCGGATGAGGACCGCGAAGGCGAAGCCATAGCCTGGCACCTGGCTGAGGCCCTGGACCTTAACCCCACGAAAACCAACCGCATAGTGTTTTCCGAAATAACCAAAGGCGCTATCCAGAAGGCCATAGACAACCCCCGCCGGATAGACCAAAACCTGGTGAATGCCCAACAGGCCAGAAGAATCCTGGACCGCCTGGTGGGGTTTGAGTTATCGCCGGTGCTCTGGAAAAAAGTGAAAGCGGGCCTTTCTGCCGGCCGGGTGCAGTCGGTAGCGGTGCGGCTTATCGTGGAGCGGGAAGAAGAGATCAAAAACTTTAAGCCCAAGAACTATTTCCGGGTGCGGGCCCTGTTTATCAACCCCCAGGGCAAGCCCATTCGGGCCGATCTGAATAAGCGTTTTGATACGCAAGAAGAGGCGGAAGCCTTCCTTAAGCAGTGCAAGGAGCACGCTTTTTCCATCAGCGACATCGAAAAAAAGCCGGCCAAAAAGAGCCCGGCAGCCCCCTTTACTACTTCTACCCTCCAGCAAGAAGCGGGTCGAAAATTGAGCTTTCCGGTAGGGCTTACCATGTCGGTAGCCCAGCGGCTTTACGAGGCCGGCCTGATCACCTACATGCGGACCGATTCGCTCAACCTCTCCGGCGAGGCCACCAAAGCGGCCGCGGCGGAAATCAAAGACCAGTACGGGGCAGACTACGTAAAAACCCGCCGCTACACCACCAAAAGCAAGGGAGCCCAGGAAGCCCACGAAGCCATCCGCCCTACCGATATGCACCGCAAACGGGCCGGCAGCAACGACCAGCAAAAGCGCCTGTACGACCTCATCTGGAAGCGCACCCTGGCTTCCCAAATGGCGGATGCCCAGCTGGAACGCACCACCCTGCGCATCCCTTCTCCGGCCGCCCAGCTGGAATTTACGGCCAAAGGGGAGGTCATCACTTTTGAAGGCTTTCTGAAAGTATACCTGGAAGGCCAGGACGAGGAAGATGGTGAGGAAAAAGCGGGCACCTTACCCGCCAGCAACAAAGGCGACGCGCTCAAAAAGGAAGAGATTACCGCTACGGAGCGCTTCACGAAAAACCCGCCGCGCTTCACCGAGGCCAGCCTGGTTAAGAAATTAGAAGAGCTGGGCATTGGGCGGCCCTCGACCTACGCCCCCACCATAAGCACCATCCAAAAGCGGCAGTACATCGAAAAAAGTGATTTGGAAGGATTCGAACGCTCCTTTGCCGAGCTGAGGCTAGAAGCAGATGGTAGCCTAAAAACGGAAAAACACCAGGAACGAACGGGTGCGGATAAAAATAAACTGATCCCTACCGATATAGGGGTAGTGGTCAACGGCTTCTTGACGGAGCACTTTAAGGATATTCTGGATTACAACTTCACGGCCAGTGTAGAGACGCAATTTGACGAAATAGCCCGGGGGCAAGAGCAGTGGAACGAAATGATCGAGGGCTTTTACCAAGATTTTCATCCCCACTTGAAAGAAGTAGAGGAACACTCCGAGAGAGCCACCGGCGAGCGCGTACTGGGCGATGATCCCAAAACGGGCCGCCCCGTAATAGCCCGCATAGGCCGCTACGGACCCATGGTACAGCTGGGCCGGGCAGAAGACGAAGAGAAGCCTCGTTTTGCCAGCCTCCGCAAAGGACAGCACATCGATACCATAAGCCTGGAGGATGCCCTGGAGCTGTTTAAGCTCCCGCGCGAGCTGGGAGAATACCAAGGCGAAAAAGTGGAAGCCAATATTGGTCGCTTTGGGCCTTACGTGCGTTGGAAAAGCACTTTTGCCTCCCTCCGCAAAGACGAGGGCGATGACCCGATGACGGTGGACCTGGACCGGGCCATAGAGCTAGTAGAAGCAAAAGTGGAAGCCGATAAGCATAAGTACATCAAGACCTTTGACGAGGCCAAGCCCGTCATCCAGGTGCTCAACGGCCGCTATGGCCCTTACCTTAAAAAAGGGCGCCGCAATTTTAAACTCCCCAAGGAAATCGAAGAACCCGCTGAGCTTACCCGCGAGGAATGCGAAAAGATCATAGAAGAGGCGGGCAGTAAAAAAGCCAGTGGCAAAGGCACCAAAGGCAAGAAAGCCCAGACCGCCCGGAAGAAAACCACTAAAAGCAGTAGTGCCAAAAAGAAATGATGCGGCTGGAAGATTTTTTGGCGCCCGTAAACGAATCCTTGCTGCAAGACAGCAGCTTGCAAGAACCCAACCGGGTAGGAAATAAGCTGCGCCTTCACCGGGAAGTGTCGGGCCTACCGGACCTCGATGGCGTGCAGGTAGCCGTCCTGGGGGTAATGGACGATAGAGGCAGTACCAATGCTGGCTGTGCCACCGCCCCTAATGCCATTCGCACCTTTCTCTACGCGCTTTTTTGGAATCAGTGGGAACTGGAGGCGGCCGATCTGGGCAATATTTACGCCGGAGAAACCCACGAAGATACCCTTACGGCCCTCCAGCAAGTATGTCATCACCTCCTGAAAGCACAAATAATTCCGGTGGTGCTGGGCGGCAGCCAGGACCTTACTTATGCCTGCTCCCGCGCCTACGATGGCCTGGAGCAAACCGTAAATCTGGCGGCGGTAGATGCCTAATTTGACCTGGGGAAGCAGGGCAGTCCGCTGGGAAACCATAGCTACTTGAGCCACATCATACTGCGCAAGCCGTACATCCTTTTTAATTACAGCAATGTAGGCTATCAAAGCTATTTTGTGGATCCCGAAGAGCGGGCCCTTATGGAGAAAATGTACTTTGACATCAATCGCCTGGGCAGCCTGCGCGGTCAGATAGAGGAATGTGAACCGGTACTGCGCGATGCCGATCTAGTGAGTTTTGACATCGGCGCTGTCCGTCAATCAGATGCCCCCGGTAACACTTTCCACAGCCCTAACGGTTTCAGTGGGGAGGAAGCCTGCGCCATAGCGCGCTATGCAGGCATCAGCGATAAGCTGAGCTGTTTTGGCCTGTTTGAAGGCAATCCCCAGGTAGATCCGGAAGGACGCACCGCCCACCTCATGGCGCAAATGATCTGGTATTTTTGGGAAGGATATGCCCACCGCAAAGGAGACTACCCTTTTGCCCGCAAGGAGGATTATCAGCGCTTTACCGTGCTGATTCATGAAGGAGAGCACGAACTTATTTTTTACAAAAGCCCTCAGAGTGGTCGGTGGTGGATCGAGGTACCGCTGCAAGACCAGGGAGGCATTAGCAACGCCCGCCATCAGCTCATTCCCTGTTCCTTCCGGGATTATGAAGAAGCTTGCCAGAACGAATTACCGGAGCGCTGGTGGCAGGCCATGAAGAAGGGAGTATGAGCCCTTCGGGCAAAGGAAATTTAAGCCCCACTTGAGTAAGTTTGAAATCAAAACTATATATTTGGACTTTTGAACACCCTATTGTCGAAATATTTTCCCCGTGAAAGTGCTTGTGTGTCCAATGTTTTTGGAAGAGCTAAAAACGCTTCTTTTCAAAGCGTTGCGCATGCAAGCACGGCCTGCCAAACATATAAATAACCCCTGGCAATTAAAGCTCTAAACAACCTGGTGAGTATGATAAAGCGCTACATCTTCCTTTTAATGCTGTTTTGCAGCGGCTCTATTTGGGCCCAGCAGGATGTTCAGTTTACGCAGTACATGAACAACCGGCTCTATTATAATGCGGGCGTAGCCGGTACAGGAGGGGCCATTTGCATCACCGGATTGCACCGCAGCCAGTGGGTAGGTTTTGAAGGCGCCCCCACTACCCAAAACCTAACCGCCAATATTCCCATCCAAGCATTGCGCGGGGGGATTGGCCTGAGCATAGTAAACGAACAGATCGGTTATTTTAGCAATGTATCGGCCCGGCTGGGCTATGCTTACCAGCTCCAACTGGCCCAGGGTTCTTTAGGTATCGGGGTAGGCGCGGGCTTTTTAAATCGCTCCCTGAACAACGCCCAATGGATCCCCTCTGGCGTGGACCCGGCCGGTGGTTCCCCCGGCACTTCCGACCCGGCCCTCGCCGGCGCGCCGGATCGCCTGCTCGCGGGCCTCCTCGGTCGCCGCGGCCCAGACCGCCCGGCCGCGCGCTGCGTGATAGGCGTCGCAGACCGCCACCGTCACGAAGGCATCGGCATCGGGCCGCCCGCTGCCGTCCTCCACCGTGAGCGTCATGCCTCAGCGACCGCCTGGCGCAGGCTCTCGTCGGTCATCTCGGCGGCGAGCGCGATGCCCGCCTCGTCGGGCGTGAAGTGCATGACGGTGTGCAGGCGCGCCTTGTCTTCCGGCGTGAGGAACACCACCTCGAGGAGACACGGCTCGCCGAGCTCCGCCCACCGCCGCGTGATGTGCGACAGATGGCGGATGGTTTCGGCTTTGTCTGGCGTGAGCTGCGCTTCCGGCATCATGCTGCCAGCCCCGCCGCATGAAGCGCCCGATGCTCCTCGGGGGTGAGCACGACCAGTGTCGCGTGCTTGGCGTGGAAGTCCTGCCAGCTTTGGCCTAGCTCGCGATCCGCGAAGATCTTAAAGCTGGGGTGTGGCTCGATGAGCTCGACGTCATCCGGGCTGAAGATGTCGTTGATGCCGAGCCACGCGGACGCCAGCTTTGCGAAGGTGTTGG
>CAJXMS010000125.1 GCA_913056475.1 uncultured Bacteroidota bacterium | reverse complement strand
GGGGAAGCGAGCAACCGCCGGGGCCGGCTTACCATTTGTGTGCAGCCCTACGTGAAAAGAAATGGAGTGGTCCATAGGATTACTTCTTACACGGCCGAGGTGCAACCGGAAGAAGAGTTATTTGCCCCGCGGGAAAAGCGCGGCCGTCAAAGTTCTGTCCTTAACGCTCCGGGCTGGCATCGGGTGGCCGTCAAAGCGACCGGAATGGTGAAAATAACGCCCAAGTTTCTCACTGACAACAATATAGGGAACGGAACGGTGGCGATCAACGATCTTCGGGTGGTGGGTAATGGCGTATCAATGCTGGATGAAACCGTGGGTACACCCCGGCCGGTAGACCTTCAGGAGGTGCCGCTTTACCGCAAAGACGCCAATGAAGATGGCCAGTTTAATGGAAACGACTACATCCTTTTCTACGCGAAGGGACCGCACCGCTGGCGGTACGACGCCGATAAGGGCATTTTTAAGCACCGGGTAAATACCTACCGGGATCGCAACTATTATTTCCTGTCGGTAAACAATGGCGCCGGGGCTCTGCCGGCCCGGCAAACTTCCCTGGGCAATACCACCCAGCAGGTGACCAGCTTTGATGATTATGCTTATGTGGAAGACGAAGAGGTAAACCTGGTAGGCACGGGCCGCAACTGGTTTGGTGATGTGTTTGAATTTACCCTCAGTTATAATTACAGTTTTACCTTTCCTAACCTGATTACTACCGAACCCGTCAATGCCTTCGTGGATGTACTGGGCCGAAGCGTGAGCGGGGGTACCGAAATGCAGGTTAATGTGGGCGGGGTGAACCTGGCCAATCTGCCTGTTTCCCCGATCAATACCGGCGGGCCCTATCCCAACTACGGGGTTCATGCTTCTAAGCGCTTCAATTTTACCAGCAACGGCCCCAGCTTTACCTTGAATTTAAATTTTGACAATAGCGCCAATCCCTCCGCGGTGGCCTGGCTTGATGATATAGAAGTGCAGGTACGGCGGGAGCTGCGCATGGCGGGAGCCGCGCTTTACTTTCGCGATTCGCGCAGTGTGAGCAATGGCGCCGTAGCGGGCTTTCAGATTGAGGGCGCTTCTCCGGACCTGCAAGTCTGGGACGTGACCGATCCGAATGCGGTGAAAGCCATCGAGGGGAGCTTTAGCAATGGGACGTATTCCTTTGGCGCCAATGCCAGCACGCTCCGCCAGTATGTAGCCTTTCGGGGAAGTAATTTCCCCACGCCTACGTATGTTGAAGCAGTAGAGCCGCAAAACCTGCACGGCATGGCGGTGCCTGAAATGCTGGTCATCACCCATCCCCGCTTTCGGGCGGCGGCCGATGAGCTGGCTCGCTTTCACGAAGAGCAGGATGGGCTTCAGGTGGCCGTGGTCAATGCCCAGGAGGTGTATAATGAATACAGCAGTGGGGGGCAGGATATCGTAGGGCTAAGGGACTTTGCCAAAGATCTATACGACCGAGATGCCAGCACCTTCAAGTATCTATTGCTTTTTGGCGATGCGAGCTATGATTATAAAGACCGGCTCACCGGCAATGATAATTACGTGCCGGTATGGACCTCCAACTTCTCCCTTTCACTGGGCGGGAGTTATATTTCCGATGACTTTTACGGTTACCTCGATGATGGGGAAGGAGGCGACCTTTCCGGGAACTTTCTGGACATAGGCGTGGGGCGTATTCCGAGCCGGAGCCTTTCGGAGGCCCAAGCTTATGTAGGAAAGGTTAAGCGCTATGTGGCGGGCCCCAACCGGCTGGGCAACTGGCGCAATAATATTCTCTTGGTGACAGATGATGTGGATGAAGCCAACTTTAGGCCCTGGTTTGTGCCCAAGTCGGAAATAATTGAGCGCAAAGCTTTAAATAAATCCCCCGCATTTAATATCAAGAAGATCTATGCGGGCGCTTATCAACAGGAAAGTACCACGGGCGGTGAGAGCTATCCGGAGGCCACCCGGGAGTTTTATCGCTCGGTGCAGCAGGGTTGCCTCATTACCAATTACATCGGCCACGGGGGCGAGATAGGCCTGGCCAGCGAAAAATTACTTACCCTGGAAGAAATAAATGGCTGGAGCAATAAGGATGCGCTTTCCTTGTTCTTGACCATCACCTGTGAGTTTACCCGCTTTGATGATCCCAAGCGGGTATCGGCCGGAGAGCAATTGCTGCATAATCCGGAGGGGGGAGCCATTGGGCTGTTTAGTACTACTCGGGCGGTAAGCGTTATTACCGGCATAAACGTAAACGAGGCTATCTTTGATACCGTACTGGCCCGGCCGGGAGGGGTCCCGCAGCGCTTTGGCGATATTTTGAAGGCCACTAAGAACGACCCCTTCGTGTACAATGACCCCAGCAAAAATAAATTTAGCCTCATCGGAGATCCCGCCATCCGTCTGGCCATTCCTCAGGAAAAAGTGCGGCTGCTTAGTGTAAACCAACAGCCCCTTAATCAGGCGCAAAATGACACCATCAAAGCCCTGGAGAAGGTAAGCCTGAGCGGTCAGGTAGAAGCCGCCAATGGCGTTCCCCTAAGTGATTTTCAAGGCGTGCTTAATCTAACCGTGTATGATAAACCCCAGGAGCGGCAAACCCTGGTGAATGACGGTATAGGGCCCGCCAGTAAATTTACCACCCAGGACAATATTATCTACAAGGGCAAGGTAGGCGTGGAAAACGGTCAATTTGAAGCCTCCTTTCGCGTGCCATTAGATATCGACTATAGCTTTGGCCGCGGAAAAGCCAGTTTCTACGTGCGCAACGCGGAGAAAAACCGGGACGGCGCCGGATCTTATGGCCAATTACTGGTAGGGGGCTACGATGAAAATGCCCCGCAGGATGAGCAAGGCCCCGAAATACAACTTTATTTAAACGACGCTTCCTTCGTTAATGGTGGCGTTACCGGCCCCGATCCCAGTATCTACGCGAAGCTGTCCGATTCGGCAGGCATTAATACCGTGGGCAACGGTATAGGGCATGACCTGCAAGCCATCCTGGATGGCAATAATGAAGAACCCATCCTGCTTAACCAATACTACGAGGCAGATCTGGATTCTTATCAGTCAGGGGCGGTACGTTACCCGCTTTTTGACCTGGAGCCCGGGGAGCACACCCTCCAGCTCAAGGCCTTTGATATTTACAATAATCCGTCCGTGGCCAATACCCAGTTTGTAGTAGCCGAGGATGAAGAAATAGCCCTCCGGCGGGTCCTCAATTACCCCAACCCCTTTACCACCTACACGGAATTTCAATTTGAACACAACCGGGCCGGGCAACCCCTGGACGTGCAGGTGCAAATATTTACCGTGAGCGGAAAATTGGTAAAAACTATTAATACCTCCCTTACTCCCACGGGCAACCGGGTTACGGGCATTGCCTGGAATGGCTTAGACGATTACGGGGACCCCATAGGCAAGGGGGTGTATGTGTACCGGGTAAAAGTGCGCTCGCCCGTAGATAATAGCGAAGCTTCTGAGTACGAAAAACTGGTATTGCTGCGTTAGCGGCGCAGTTTATGTCAATGGGCTATTTTTGCCCGCCCTACAACGCAATGAAATTCATGACTAAAAAACCGCTCACGGGGCTCATGGCCCTCCTGTCAGTAAGTTTCACCTGGGCCCAGTTTGGGGGCTTGGAAGGTGACTCTGACTACTTAGAAGAACTGCGCACCATTACCACGGCCGTGCCCATCATCGCGGTATCGCCCGATGCCCGGGCCGGCGGCATGGGCGATGTAGGGGCTGCTTCTGAACCGGATATTAATGGGGTGTACTGGAATGTAGCCAAGCTCAGCTTCATGGAGCAAGACCAGGCCCTGAGCATGTCTTATACCCCCTGGATGAATGAGCTGGTCTCGGATATCAACCTGGCCCACGTTAATTACGGCTTCCGCATTGACGACCGCCAGGGCATGGCCATCGCCATGCGTTACTTCTCCTTAGGCGAGATCGTGTTTAAAGATGAAAACAACAACAACCAAGGCACCGGGCGGCCTTATGAATTTACCCTTAACACCGGCTACAGCATTAAATTGAGCGAACAATTTAGCGCCGGTATCGGCCTCCGCTTTATTTTTAGCGACCTGACCAACGGCCTGCAGGCGGTAGGGGTGGAGACTACGCCCGGCAATACGGTAGCGGGCGACCTGGGTTTATATTACGAGAGCAAGGAAGACCGCCTGCGCAGTGGGCAAGTGCAGTCCTATGCCCTGGGCTTGGCTATTTCCAATCTGGGGGGTAAGGTACAGTACGCCAATTCCCAAACCACCGCTGACTTTCTGCCTGCCAATATACGTCTGGGAGGGGCTTACAAACTCCAGTTTGATCAGTATAACCGGATGGAAGTGATCGCCGAAGCCAATAAGTTATTGGTACCTACACCACCAGAGCGAGATGCGCAAGGCAATATCATTGCCGGGAAAGACGATAATGTTTCCAGTTTTGCCGGCGCTATCCAGTCCTTTAGCGATGCCCCCGGTGGCGTAAGCGAGGAGCTGGAAGAAGTGATCCTCAATACCGGCCTGGAATACTGGTATGATGACCGCTTCGCCTTCCGGGCGGGTTATCAATACGAAGACCCGCAGAAAGGCGGCCGGGAATACATTACTATCGGCGCCGGCATTCGCTACAATGTCTTCGGGCTCGATTTTGCCTATCTCTTCTCCGCCTCCCCCATCCGGCGGAGCCCTTTGGAGAACACCCTACGCTTTACCCTGTTCTTCAACTTTCAGAACAATTCCTAAAGCACCGTATGGCGCGAAAACAAACCGTGGAATGTACCCTCATTTGCCACCCGACCCACGAATTAAAACCACCCCTGCAGCAACTGGTGCAGGAAGCGCTCCAGGCCCAAGAAGGCAGTCACTCGCCTTACAGCCACTTTCCCGTGGGGGCTGCTTTACATTTGGCCTCCGGCCAAATGTATGCCGCCAGTAATCAAGAAAATGCCGCCTATCCATCGGGCCTTTGCGCCGAGCGGGCCGCCCTGTTCTACGCCAAGAGCCAGGCGCCGCAGACGGCCATAAAGGCCCTGGCCATATCGGTAAGCCCCCACAGTGATCGCTTGCCCTTCCCCTGTGGAAGTTGCCTCCAGGTGATCTCCGAATATGAGCAAAAGCAAGAGGCACCAATCGACATTTACCTGATGCATCCTAACGGGGCAGAAGTATGGCAGGCCCACGGTGTGCAGCATTTACTCCCCTTTGCCTTCGGCCAGGAACACCTCATAGGCTAAGGGACGCAGCTCCCCGCTTTTTCTCTAAATTTGCCCCCCTTAATAAGATAACAGCCCATGGCCAAAAAGAAAATCACCAAAAAGGTCTATCTCCAGTGGTACGAGGATATGCTCTTTTGGCGCAAATTTGAAGATAAAGCGTCTGCCCTTTATATCCAGCAAAAAATCCGCGGTTTCCTCCATCTCTATAATGGCCAGGAGGGCGTGCTCGCGGGATCTTTGTTTGCCATTGAAGATAAAGACCGCTTTATAACCGCCTACCGGAACCACGTACAGCCCATCGGGAGAGGGGTGCCCCCCGAGAAAGTAATGGCGGAGCTGATGGGCCGTATCACCGGTACCAGCAATGGCAATGGTGGCAGTATGCACATGTTTAGTAAAGAACACAATTTTTACGGCGGCCACGGCATTGTAGGGGGCCAAATACCCCTCGGAGCCGGCCTGGCCTACGCCGATAAATACCTGGGCAATGAGGCCATAACCCTCTGCTACATGGGAGACGGGGCCGTGCGGCAAGGAGCTTTCCACGAAGCGATGAACCTGGCCATGTTATGGACCCTGCCGGTAGTTTTCATTGTGGAAAACAATGGTTACGCCATGGGGACCAGCGTAGAGCGAACGGCCAATCACACCGATATCTACAAATTGGGCCTGGGCTACGAAATGCCCTGTGAAGCGGTAGATGGCATGGACCCCTCTAAATTTTACCCCGTCATTCAAGAAGCGGTGGATCGAGCGCGCGCGGGAAAAGGTCCTACCTTGCTGGAAGCCCGCACCTACCGTTACAAAGGACACTCCATGAGCGACCCACAAGCTTATCGCTCTAAAGATGAGGTGGCAGAATTCCAAAAGCGCGACCCCATCGGCATCGTACAGAAGGTAATTCAAGACAAAAATTACGCCTCAGATGAGCAGCTTCAAGAAATCGAGGACCGCGTGAAACAAAAGCTGAAGGACTGCGTCAAGTACGCCGAGGAATCAGAGTTCCCCAAGCCGGAAAACCTCTACGACGACGTGTACATTCAGAAAGACTATCCCTTTATTAAAACCCCTTAAAGAAACCCAACCGAGCCCATGGCTGAAATAGTAAATTTGCCCCGCCTGAGCGATACCATGGAAGATGGTACCGTAGCCAAATGGCATAAGGCATTAGGCGATAAAGTAGAAGAAGGTGACCTCCTCGCCGAAATTGAGACCGATAAGGCGACCATGGACTTCGAGTCCTTTCAGGAAGGGACCCTGCTGTACATAGGCGTTGAGGAAGGCGATACCGCCCCGGTAGATAGCGTGCTGGCCATTTTGGGGGAAGAAGGAGAAGATTACAAACACCTTCTGGAAGGAGGAAGCGCCGAAGAAGCCTCCTCACAAGAGGCCCAGGAAGCGCCCGCCCAGGGCGAAAAGGCCGCTCCGGAAGCAGAAGACAAAAGCCCTGCGCCCGCTCCGGCTTCGCCCACTGCTGATGCGGGCACCGGGAATGCCGCTGGCGACGCGCGCATCAAAGCTTCTCCCCTGGCTAAGCGTTTGGCCGAAGAAAAAGGGATTGACCTTGGGCAGGTAAAGGGTACCGGCGAGG
>CAJXMS010000124.1 GCA_913056475.1 uncultured Bacteroidota bacterium | reverse complement strand
TGGGAGCCTGGCAAGCCTTGGGGGAACTGAAAAACTGGCCCCAAACTTCTTTTCAGTTATTCAAAAATAAGACCCTGGTACAACAGGGTAAAAGCGAGCACATGCTCCACGGAGTTGATCGCTTGATCGCTTACATAAGCCGTTTTTTCACCTTAAAGACGGGAGACTTAATCTTTACAGGCACCCCGGCCGGGGTAGGTCCCTTAGCTATCGGCGATCACTTGTCCTTATACCTGGAAGAAAATAACGTAGGCCAGCTGAAGGTACGTTAGATAGGGGGGGATTATTTAAGAGGGAGCACCTTCACTAAGCCCAAACCCTCGGTGGCTCATTAAAGATATCCTTTCATCATAAAAATAGTGGCTGGTTCGGGGTAGTTTTTATATTTGCTGGTCATGAAAGATATATTTCTCAAATCGCGCCCTCTTATGAAGAAGGTTTTACTCGCCCTTAGTTTTCTCGCTTCCACTTCTCTAAGTGTCGCCCAATCGGGCATTGATACGATTTACCGGGAGACCTTTGAACCGCCTGACTCCGTTACCACGCTCTCCTTGGGTACCGCTAGTACCACGTGGAAGGACACCAGTAACCTTTCGATTTCCGGGCCAAATTCCTACCATGGCAAGGTAGAGCCCGCCAACACGGTTCAGGGAAACTCGGAGGTGGTCTTCAGAACCGATAGCTTTAGCACGGTCGGCTATAATTACGTGTTTTTGGACTTTTACCACATCTGTAAAATAAACCAGGTCAATGAAGGCATTATCCGTATTTCCACTGATGGGGGCAATACCTGGACCGATTTACTGAACAACAACGTAACTTACCTGGGCGCAAGTCCCAACTGGAACTCCTCCAGTGGCTTTCAGGAAGCTTCTTATACGGCTACGAACCTGGGCATCAATGTTTGGTCTAGTGGTACCGACCCTACGCCCCAGTCTAGCTGGTGGCGCTTTGAGCAATTTGATATTAGTAATCTTGCCCTTGACGCCAACGGCAACGGCTATTCTGATGTCCGCATCGAGTTTAGTGCGCTCTACATTCTTGATCCTACCCAACTTACGGGCCGTCCCTTTGGCGCCGGTTGGTGGGTAGACAATCTCCAGGTGATTGCTTCCACTTGCGAGATTTATCCGCCCCGATTTAGCTTCAATTATTCCCCCATCCCCTGCTTCCCGGTGCAGCCCCAGGGGGGATTGGTGGAAAACCAAAACCAAACTTATAAGATCGGTGCTCGTATCACTGACTCTGTCCAGGGCATCCCTACCAATAATAACAACTACTCGGGCATCGATAGTGCCACGGTTTTCTATCGCATCCGCGACAGCAGCGGCGTAGGGCCCTGGCAATACGAGAATATGAGTATCTCTGTGGCCAATACTTCTCGGTATGTGGCCAATCTCAACAATATTCAGGTGGGTGATACCGTAGAGTATTATTACAAGGCTTGGGACCTCTCCTGTCCCAATGTAACCCGCTATCCGGATTCGCTGGCCAATCCCCAAAATCCTTATCTCACTTTTTATCCCGAAAAAGGGTATCCCTTTAAGTGTGGGCAGCCGGACTGCGGCTCGCTGCCCGGCACCATAAATTCTTTTCCCTGGACCGAGAACTTTGAGGGACCCGGTTGGGTGCCTGGCAGTGGCGATGGTTCTTCGGGTACCAACCACATCGGCTCTTACCCCAATAGCCAAACCGGTAATGAGTACTGGCAAGTACAGCCCAACAAGGGGAACTTTAATAATGACTTTGCCTGGGGCGTTTATTCGGGAGCTACGGGAACCCAATTTACCGGGCCCGCTTCCAATCATACGCCGGGTGGTAATACCTACATCTATGCCGACCCCTCCCAGGGCCTGCAAAATACCACCACCACTATTTCTACGCCCTGCATTGACCTTACCCAGATCGATACCACCAAGTGCTATGCTTTTGAGTTCTGGTACCATATGTACGGAGAAGACATGGGTAACCTGCTGGTGGATGTAGATACAGGTACCAACACCGCCGCCTGGCAGGGCCGTGTGTTCTTTATTCGTAAGCAACAACAAAAATCTTCTACGGAACCCTGGCGCCGGGGCATCATACCCCTGGATGAATTCTATGGCTCCTTTATTCGGATTCGTTTCCGGGCACCCAAACAAACGCCGGCCAGTGGCAATCAGGCGCAGGGCGACGTAGCGGTAGACGATCTGCGTATTTATGAGCCACCTCAAACCGATGCAGAAGCCCTTCAAATCACCGATCCGCAGGATGGCGCCTGTGCTTACGGCAGTCAAGAACCCTTCAATTTGATCGTACGCAATGCCGGCTGTAATACAATCCAAAACCTGCCGATAGAATACCGCTTGATTTTTAATGGTACCCCGCAAGCGGTACAATCTACTACCCTGAATAATGTGAATCTCGGCCTGGGCGACACGACCTTGGTAACGGTGAATAACGCTCTGAACATGTCGGCTTTTGGTACGTATCGCATCGAAGCCTGGACAAACCTTTCCGGTGATAATGTAACCGCTTTTGATACCGCCCGTAGCAAATTAATCAACCATAATGCGGCTTTCAATAATTTCCCCCTCATTCTAGATTTTGAGAACCTGCCGGAAGGCAGCTCCCAAACTGGTTCTCAGGCCTTCACCATAGAACCGGGCCCAGACAGCAATTACGTGTTCAAGGTGGGGGCTCACTTTACCGACCGGCGTAATACCGGTCCCAAACATGGCTACTACGAGTCTGGACAGTTTCTGTACACCGATGGGCCCGTATCTTCGGCCAATAATGTTCCCACCTTTTTGCAAAGTGCTTGTCTGGACTTGTCCGGCATGAGCGATCCTACCCTGGATTTTTACTACCACTTTGATGCGGATGACATAAATCGGGTAGAAGTGCAGTACAATGACCCGGTAAACATGCCACCCGACCAGTGGAACACGGCCACCGGGGCCACTATTAATGCGGGCTCCCAAAACGATCCGGTAGATAATTACGACTACCAACGGGTAAATCTTAAGAACCTGACCAGTAGCAATTCTATTCGCGTCCGGATTGCTGTTTACCGGGATTTTGGCCCGGAGACTCACTTTGCTATTGATCAATTGCGCATTTACGACCGTATCAGTAATGATGCTGGGGTACAATTTTTCCTGGAGCCCTACCTGAGCTTCCCTATTAGCAGCACCGTTCGCAGTATCGTACCGGTGACCGCTGAGGTTTATAATTACGGTACCAGCAACTTTGCCAACGAACCGGTAACTATTTCCGTAACGCCCTTGTGTGGACCTAATGCGGGAATTTCGACCACTTATACCAGCACCGCCGGCGCCACGGTTACGCCGGGCAACGTGTCTACCCTAACGATGAGCCAGATCAACCTCCAACTCGAACGGGGAGATTGCCGGGTTTGTGCGTACACATCGTTGACAGGAGATAATAACAACTTTAACGATACCGCCTGCCAGGTCATTAATGGGCGCAGTACCTATGATATTGATTTTTACAGTGATTTTGACTCCTGTGCAGCGGACCAGCAGGGCTTCTTTGCCCAGGGCGGTTTTCTGCAGTGGCAGAAGGGAATTGCTGATCCTACCTCTCAATTCTCCTCTCCGCAGAGCAATGATTATATCTGGGCCACCAATATTACAGACGGTGCCTTTCTTGATAACAAAAGCGAGGTGCTAAGAGCTCCCACCCTGGATAACTTTGATACGGTGGTAAAACCCACTATCCGTTTCTTCCAAAATATCGATATGGGCAATAATGCCGCCGGTGCGATCGAAGTATTCCGAAACGGGCAGTGGACAACCTTGGGCAAGAGCCTGGGCTCTTTTCAGGGCGTGGGCCAGAACTGGTACACCACCCAGCCATTTGGTACCCTGCAAGCCGGGGTAGGCAATATTGAAGAAGGATTTACGGGCTCTTCCCGCAGCGGACAAAACCCCAGCGGCTGGGTATTGTCTTCTTTCCCTATTTTTTCCTTGAGCGAGGATCCAAATCCCAACCGCATCCGTTTCTTTTTTGACTCGGAGGCGGGGGCCAATTCCGCTGGAAACCGGGAAGGATGGGCCATTGATGACTTTGAGGTCTTCATTCCCCCGCAAAATAGTGGCGCCCCCGTGCGCTTCAAATTCATGAGCCCGCTCCAAATCCCGCAGACGCAGCAAGAACTGGACATTTTTGTCAAGAACACCGGTGCCAAAAGGCTTACCGAAATAGAGGTGAAAGCCCAAGTACTTGATAACAACAATAACATTATCTGGAACGGAGCCTGGCAAGTGGATACCCCGCAAGGATTTGTCTTTACCGATGATGTGATCCGGGTAGACTACAATCCCGTGTGGCCTGCCAGCAGCGTAAACAGCGGAAATTTCACCTTACGCCTCATTAGTCGACTACCCAACAGCGTCACCGATAACCGGCCCGCTGACGATACCACTACCTTTCCTATCGATGTTTTGGGAGAGTACGAGTTTAATAGCGGCACCAGTGACGTATCCTATTGCAATGACTTCGAAACAGCCAACCAGCTGCCCTTCCTGGCGATGAACTCCAATACTTTCGCTTTTGGGGCCACCAGCTGGCAAAAAGGTACCCCCCAACAATTCCCAGGGGCCTTTAGCGGTAGCAATGCCTGGATGACAGACCTAAGCAATAATTACGTCCTGGATGATCAGTCCTCCCTGATCAGTCCCTCTTATGAGATCGAACAGGATACCGCTTACGAGATATCCTTCATGCATTATTACCAAACAGAGCTCTATCACGACGGCGGTAATTTTGAATTCTCCACTGACGGTGGTCGCTCCTGGGAGGCCATCGGTAGCCTGGACACCACCAAGTGGTACAATACGGCCCACGTTACCGCCCTTGATATCGTACGGCCCGGCTGGTCCGGTACCAGCAATGGTTGGGACAGCGCCCGCTACATCGTAGAGTTTGATACGGCCGTTAAGCGGGTCGTATTCCGCTTCCGCTTCGGAAGCGACTTTGAAATACAAGATGCCGGCTGGGCCGTAGATGACTTCTGCTTTGAGATGAGCGATGAAAAACCCGAGTACGTGATTGGAACCGAAGAGCCCATGACTCAGCCCAAGCGCTTTATCGGTCAGCTTCACCCCAACCCTACCCACGATGTGACCCGCATTCCCTACTATGTAGAATCCGCGGAACCCATTGAAGTGGTGGTTACCAATATGATGGGGCAGGAAGTTTACCGGGATAGCCGCGTACTCCGTGGCGGCTCAGGCCAAATGTCCTTTGAAACCTTCGATTGGGGCGCCGGAGTGTACTTTGTAAACATCAAGGTGGACGGTGAGAAAGTAAGCCGCAAACTGGTGGTCCAATAATATTTACCCTTGCTCTTTACAGGCCCCGGCCGTCTTTTTGACAGCGCCGGGGCTTTTTTTGTGCCTTAATGTCAGGCTTTTATCGTCTTTTGAGACGGCTTGGCAGCTCTGGGGCCACCTAATTACCCTGGTCCTTCCTTTGCTCTCTAGCGTTTCAAAATAAGTTAACAATGGACCTCCATAAATTCACGCTAAAATCACAAAAGGCCCTCCAACAGGCCCAACAAATCGCCATGGAGGCGGGGCACCAGGCCATCTCTACCGCGCATATTCTCAAGGGTATTGCCGAAGTAGATGAAAACGTGCTCCCCTTCCTCTTTAGCAAATTGTCTATCAACAACCAGGGCGTAATGCAAGCCCTTGACCGGATGCTGGACGGACAGGCCAAAGTGGAAGGTGGCGATGCCTACCTGGACCGGGCCGCCAATAAGGCCGTACTCAAGGCCCAAAGCATTGCCAAGGAGATGAAAGACGAGTACGTCTCCCTGGAACACCTCCTGGCCGGTATCCAGGCCGGGGATGACGAAGTTGCCAAAATGCTTAAAGACAGCGGTATGACTGCCAAAAACCTGCGCGAGGCCATCGCCGAGTTGCGCAAAGGCAGCCGCGCTACCTCCGCCTCCGCCGAAGAACAGTATAATGCCCTCGATAAATACGCCAAGAACCTCAATCAGCTCGCCGCCGATGGGAAATTGGACCCCGTAATTGGGCGTGATGAAGAAATACGGCGCGTCCTCCAAATCCTCTCGCGGCGTACCAAGAACAACCCGGTCCTGATCGGCGAGCCGGGCGTAGGTAAAACCGCCATTGCCGAGGGTATGGCCCACCGCATCATCAGTGGCGATGTGCCGGAAAATCTTAAGGAAAAACGTCTCTTTAGCCTGGATATGGGGGCGCTCGTAGCCGGTGCTAAATACAAAGGCGAATTTGAAGAGAGACTTAAGTCGGTAGTCAAGGAGGTCACCCAAAGCGAGGGGCAAATCGTCCTCTTTATTGATGAAATTCACGTGCTGGTAGGCGCTGGTGGGGGAGAGGGCGCCATGGACGCCGCCAATATCCTTAAGCCCGCCCTGGCCCGGGGCGAATTGCGCGCGGTGGGCGCCACTACCCTTAATGAGTACCAAAAGCACTTCGAGAAGGACAAGGCCCTCGAACGCCGCTTTCAAAAGGTGCTGGTAGATGAACCCGACCAAGAAAGTGCTGTATCCATCTTGCGCGGTATCCAAGAAAAATACGAAACCCACCACAAAGTCCGGATCCAGGATGAAGCCATCCTCTCCGCTGTAGAGCTCTCTCAACCGAAGTGTATAAGTGCCTTCTGCACCGTCTTTACCACTGACATCGAGATAGTAATCGGCCGATGAGGTTGCGGTGAACTGAATCCGTGAATCTTTGCCAGCACCGCTGTCATCATCAATCGCCAGCACACCTCCAGCGTTATCAAGCAACCGCAGCTGCGAGTCAGCAAGCGTCCCACCGGCACCATCACCGTCCCCTAACAAATCGATAATGTAAACTTTACCGGCATCGAGCGATGCTTTAATCCAATCAGAATCTCCCGCGTAATCAATATTTCCATT
>CAJXMS010000123.1 GCA_913056475.1 uncultured Bacteroidota bacterium | reverse complement strand
ATGGCCCTGAATCTTAAAGGTAGCACTGCTCCTAAAAATACTGTAATCACTGACCACCTCAAAACTGTCTACCGGCAGCGGCTGAGCGAAGATGAATTCGTAGACCGTTTGGCCGGTTATAGGGGTTCCATTGACACCATCGGCGCCGTAAGCATCAAGGACATCATCATGAAGCGCGTCAAAGGAGTAACTGTTATTATAATTGGTTAGGCTGGTCTCCACCGCAATCATGTCTATTTCCTCCCGCTGGACAAAACAGCCCGGGGATTCTATGTGATCGAATACCCCGTCGTTGTCGTCATCAAGGTCCACTAAGTCATTTATTCCATCCCCGTCGGTATCGATACAGCCGGCCAGGTTGGTGGACAGGGCAAAGGTTTGATAAGTGAGGTGGTAATTAAGTTGGTAACTATCCAAATTTGTTTCCACCGCTTCTGGTAAACCATTGGCGCCCACGTTTCCATTAAACTGAAAGCCGGGGGTGCCAGAGGAGGTAGCCCCAGCCTCTATGGCATCGCTACAACCATCCCCATCACTATCCAAATCCTGATAATTAGGTTTGCCATTATTATCAAAATCATCCGCGCAGGTGGTCCGGGGATAGTGGCTCGGACGGTAATCATCTCCGGGTTCTAGATAAAGTTCTACAGAAGTACCGTTGTTATTTACTTTGCCACCGGAAACCCAGTAGATGCGATAATAAGCGTAGGCATCGTTATTCTTTTTCACCGGGAAAGCATGGAGGTTAAGGCCGGCCCCTACTCCTGGAATGAAATCTGTCCCCTGGGGATTCGAGACGGGATCAAAGCTCGTAGAGCTTCCGTAAAAATATCCATTGTTCAGGTCTTTCCATGTTATAGAATCCTTTGAACCTTGCAGCTTAAGAACGGTGTTGGCGTCAAAATGGGTAGTAGCATCTTCGTACTCCAAATAAATGTTTTGAAGAGGAAGGAGTGTATCCAAGGCAAGCGTAAGCAGAGTGGTATCAGCAGCTGTTTGATCTTGAAAGCGAAGGGCGTAACTGCTCGTACCTGCTCCCGCGTCGCCATCTACCAGCTTGTCAACTTGGTTATAGGTCCCGTTTAGCGCTAAAGAGGTGGCTAATTGAATGTAAGGGCGGTCACCACTCAACCAGTAATCAGCGGGCTTAAAGCAATTTGGTGATTCAATATAATCGGGCACTCCGTCGTTATCGTCGTCTATGTCTAAGCGGTTGGCAATACCATCATTATCCAGGTCATTATCCTGTCGATCTGGTGTGCCATCTCCATCCGTATCTTGCGGCAGGAACAATATTGTTTTGTCGCTTTCGGGGTTACCTTGATTATCACTTTCCGTTTTTAATGGATTGGTAATGGGCTTGCCCATCGGATCAGTCCCAGCATCGGACAGCACCGGTTGCTCAAGCTCATCGGCCGTAGCAGAAGCTCTATTCCTGAGAACACCCTGTGCGATGTCCTGCGCGGTAAGGGTATAGGTGGCTTCATACTGGGCTACTTCCCCGATCTTGAGGGTGCCTGATGCAGAGCCCATAGAATTTGACCCGGCTATATAACTGACGGTGGGCAAGGGCCCCGAACCCGAAAAGTCACTGGCTGACTCCCCAACCGTAACGTTAGAAAGAAGCGAATCGCCCGTATTTTCTACGCGATAGTAATAGGTTACCTCATCTCCCACGTCTGCCACTCCGCTGGCCCCCATGAGAGAATCGTTAAGCTCCACCGACTTTATTAAGCTTAGTTCCGCCTTTTCATCATTACAACATAAATCATCAACCGGGTTTTTGGAGCTAAAATCTGCGCCGGGAATACTTACCCATGCTTTTCCAGGTTCTCGGTATTGCAGGCGCCAATCGGAATAACTCGCAATAGGATCCCGATGATAAAACAGAACGGCGTGGCCACAGCCATTCACCTCTATTAAGTCCGTGGTGGTTTGATCGTACAAACTACTAAGGCTGTAGCCTCCCAGGTTGCCCCATACATAACCATGGGGGCTTGCCAGGTCGCCCACTATACCTTTGCTGGGATGATAGGGAAGATTTAAGGTCCCGGTAAGGATAGGATCGTTAAATTCACTACTTTTTAAATCAGTTTGGTCAAAGACGCCCCACGCAATTTGGTCTATAGGATTAGACTGAGGGTTCATTCTGAATTCTACAGACTTACCAATAAGCGCAGAGGGTAGCCGAACCCAAAAAATACTCCGCTCAATCTCGTCGTTACTACTATTGGCATGCATTGTTAAAGTAGGAGCGGCCCGAGTGCCTGTTTGGCTGGCATTGATGGTGGCTATTCCGTTGGTATCCGGAGGACCGAGTTTATTATTTTCCGAAAACGGAAGACTTTCGTGGCTCCGGCTAGTACCGTCTACCCCATACTGATAGTTGATCAGGCCATCGAAGGCATAGTCATTAGCATCCGGGGATTTACATTTCTCCCGGATCGAAACATTATCAATGGCCATACCAGCGGACGATGTCCCCGTAGGAAAGGCCACCTGATTAAATTCCAATTTATGGGTTGAGGCGCTGGCCGTAAAGGATAGAGATGCCAGCTTGTAAATGGTACCGGTGGTTGTGTAGGTGACCGAGACGTCCAAGTCTGCTATGGAAACGCCCAGGGATATATCGGTGTTTGAATTATCCCACGTACTATGTCTCCGGTAATAGAAATTGAGGGTGTAGGTGGCTCCCGGCTTTAAATTGTTAATATCTTGCGAAATAATACTTGGCGAGCTACCTCCCATATCGATAGAAATACTACCATCCTGCGCTGGCCAGTAGGTGCCTATCTGGTCCACAGAGCCGGCATCAATTGACCAATCGGTCAATACAGTACTACCTTGGCTAAGCCTATTGTAAGAACCGCTAAAATTGTTGGTACTTACCTCGAAACTGCCATTTTGAACTAGATTTGTTTGCCCCCACGCTGCCTGGAATCCGAGCAATAAAATAAGTAATACGAGACTTGACCGTGTAGCCCTGGTGGTAGGCTCTTTCTCCGCTCGTTTGAAAAACGATGAATGGAGGATCCAAGGCCATAGCTTTGACAGGTGAAAGCAATACCTAGCATTTAATTTGGCTGAGTAAAGCCGATTGAATAACAAAGACCCCCCTCTTCTGCTTAACAGCTTCAGATAGGAGAAGATATTTAGAGCCGTGCACGTCCGGTGGCGAAGACTAGACGGGTGATCCAGAACGCTCTGAAAGTTATATGAACGAGTGTGCTCTCCCTCCTTTACACCCGACGAATTAGACTTTAGCATTGGTTAAAGGGCACCTTAATAATATTATTTCGAATAAAATTTTAATAAAACAAAAGTCTACGTCTCGCGCTGCCTGAACTAAAATTAGCATCCACATCAAAATGTATCTATAATTTTATTGGTATTGCCTTTATCATTTAATTATAGCTAATCTTTTGATTTTGAATTTTTTGCCAATATCTTTTTGTCATTAAATCAGCATTTATGTCTTTTTTATTATATCTTTTTAAATTTATTAAATTATGTTTTTTCCCTCATTTACAATTATTTATGAATTCTCTCCTGGTCTCTTTTTAGCTAAGATTTGAAAGTATCGGTAACTACGCTTTCCCATTGATTTACAGTTATTTCCTATTATTTGATTAACCAGGGAGTGGGTTCTTCTGGCGCCAGAATCCCCCCTATTCCTACTTTTGTAAGAGCAACTTAAGTCCGTAAAACCCAGCGGGAAGGACGGGCTTATAAATTTAGCGTAAAGTCGGAAGTTACCCGCCCATATGCCCCCTAGAACACCCCCAACTTTGGAATCAATCTTTCTTGCTATCATCGAAGACGATCCTCATCTGCAAGCTCTCTTACACCAAGAGCTGGCCGCTCGTTGGCCAGAGGAGCAGATCGAAGGATTTACTAACGCGGAAAGCCTCCTGGACAGCAGTTACCTACCTCAGTACATACTCTTGGACATGATAACTCCTGGATTAGCAGGACTACCGGCCTTAGAAGCGCTTTTGCTTCGTTATGAAGGAGCGCAGGTGATCATCAATAGCATAATGGATGATGGCGAAGTTATCTTCCGGGCGCTTCAACTGGGCGCCGTAGGGTATATTGATAAACAAAGTAAAGGCGTACAACCGCACGAAGCCCTCCAAGTGGTTCAAGAAGGAGGCTCCTTTTTAACGCCCACCGTAGCTCGGAAAATAACGGAACACTTCCACCAAAGCAAGCAGCTTTACGACGGGCTCACCCAGCGTGAACAAAATGTACTGGACGACATCCTGGACGGCAAGAGCTACAAAATGATCGCCGACCATCGCTCCATAAGCATTAATACCGTCCGCATGCACATTAAAAATATATACCGCAAGCTCAAGATCAATAGCAAGGGGGAGCTATTTAAGTTCCGGAAGCTTTGAAACGGAAAGTAAGATGCAGCGCTCCTTCCTTCGTAAGCCGCTGGTGACAAAAGCCCTGGGCCCGTTCCGCCCGCCGCCGCATGTTGGCTAAGCCATGACCTGCCCCTTCGCTCCCTTTAGTACCTGGTTCCTGGAAACGGCCGTTGTCCCATATGTCCAGGTAAATATAACGCTCCTCCACCCGCAGCGTCAGGTAAAAAAAAGAGGCCTGGGTGTGCTTTTGCGTATTGCTGGCGGCCTCACGCACCACCATGATAATATCCCGAAAAACCTTTTCCGCCAGGGGCAAGGAGGGACGCTTAGGGGCGGAAAGCTGAAACTCGAGGTGGCTTCCCTGAAAAAAGCCAAAAAGAAAGTTTTCCAAATAGGCCACCAATTGGGCAAAATCACGGGGACCACTTTGCAAGGTACTCACGTAGAGCTTAAGGCTCTGCCCCGCTTCCGCCAGGGTGCCAGCCAGCAAGGGCTCTCTGCGCTCGCGGCCCCGGAGCAAAAACCGGGCGCGCGTGAGGAGCGTCCCTACTTCATCGTGCAGGTCCATCGCCACCTCCCGCCTTACCCGGCGTTCGCGGCGGGCCAATCGATAGGCCTGCCAGAGGAAAAGAAGCAAGAGTACCAGGAGGAGTATTAACAGGAGCACCCGGAAGTGCTGGGACTGCTGCCAGGGGAGGCGTACCCGGAGCCTAAGACGACGAAAGCGCTCTGTATCTAAGTGGCCCAGGGGCAGGAAACGCAGGTCTAGCTCATGCATACCCTCCCCGATACCCGGTAGGCCGGCAATAATGCCGTCCCGCGCCGCATTCCAGGGACCCTCGTCTACCCGGTACTGAAAACGGCCGCGGCGCACGCGCTCACCCGGCAAACGGAGGTAGATGCTGAGCCGCTCCTGGCCCCGAAAAAACTGGAGCTCCCCCCGGCTGTTTAGCGAAAACCGTTTTTTTCCTTTCGCAAAAGAATAGCGTTCTACAGCCGTCACTTCCGGGAGGAGGAAGGTATCCCGGGGAAAACGCGCCGGATACAGGCCATCGTAGCCCGAAAGGCCGCCAAACAGCAGCAGCGAATCCCCCAGGGCGGCGGCGGCTTGGTAATTAAACTCCCCATTAAGGAGCCCCCTGCCCCGATCTAAGTAGCGGTCCTGCTGGAGGTCCGCGTTAAGACGGCCCAGACCAGACATGGTGGCAAACCAGAGGTTTCCGCGCGGCCCCGGGAGAAAACTAAGCACCCGGGGATCACCGGAACGGGGCAGCATATAAGCCCCCGGGCGCCGCCGCAAACTGGGATACGAATGGAGGGCGATCCCCTGCTGGGTGCCGAGGAAGATCAGTTGGCGACCCGCATCATAATACAAACAACGGGCGCCCCCCGGGGGGGGCGTCGAAGGCGCCGCCTGCCAGCGCCAGCTGTCGGCTCTATCGGGATGTAAAAGCGCCAGGCCCGCCGAGGTAGCGGCCAACAGGCGACCCCCGGAGTTGAGGTAGGCCAAGTCGTAGATCTTCAGGCCCGCCGGTGCTCCCCGGAGACGGCATCGTTGCAGCCAATCATCGCCCGGCTGGTAGCTATAAAGCCCGTCATAGCCCCCCAGAAAAAAACGGTTGTCCGGCGCCTCTTCAATAACATAAAGGTAAGTCCCCTCTCCCTCAGAACCCCGCACGAAACGCCAACTCTGCTCCCCCCGATCAAAAATACTGAGACCGTAGCCTTCCGCCGCACAGTAAAGCAAGGAATCGGTGAGCAAGCCATCATAAGTATAAAGGCCCTCCACCGGGAAGCTGCGCTGCTGGCCGTCGGGATAGACTACCTGAAGACTGGGATAGCCCAAAAGGAAAAGCCGCCCCAGGCTATCGCTCAGCATACTGCGACGTACCCGCACCGCACCCCCATCTTCATGGCCACGGTCCCGGAAAGTGTAAAAGGAGGCCGGATCATCGCGGATCACCACCAGCCCGCGATTGGTAGCCAGATAGAGCCCTTGCTTATCCCCCTGGTAGAGCTGCCGCAGCTCGTACTCCGCCAGGGCTTTTCGCAGCGCTGCGGCTTCGCGCCCCGGTCCGTATAAGCGGTTAAAATTTTCGATGCCCCACCAGCTCGTTGCCCCCGCCCGGCGCAGCGCACTGGTGGTGTGAGGGGGAATACTATCGTCCAGCGAGAAGCCCTCCTCGAGCTGATAGTCATAAAAGCGACTGCCCCGAATGGAACGAAAGGCAAAACCGCCCGCTTTACGGTACAATACCTCGTGCGGATAGTAAGCCAGGCCTGGATGAGCTACCCGGTTCTGCACGGCAAGGGTGTGCGCCGCCACGGCGTAGAGGCCGCTGTCATCGCTCAGGTAAATCTGCCCAGCCCGGCCCAACAAAAGCTGACCATAGCCCCCCTTAAACTGGCGGCAGGCGCGCTGCCTGCTTCCCCGCCAGCGCTGCAGCTCCCCGCGGGCGGTGTATAAATAGCGCTGCCCTTTATAAAAAAAAAGATCGCTAAGCCCTCCCGGCACGCTTACGCGGCCAGACTGGTAGGAAGAAAGCGCCAGCCAAACGTAGCCCCCGCTGCGGGAT
>CAJXMS010000122.1 GCA_913056475.1 uncultured Bacteroidota bacterium | reverse complement strand
GAACTCGGCCATTCTTCTGGAAGAAGATTATGAAGAAAAATACCAGGGCTTTGACCCTCAAGACCCGCAGAGTATGATCGCGCTTACCCTTTACCAGGACGTATACCTGGACCAAAGCGTACGCTTGGCCAAGCGCATTCAGGAGCAGTTCGAGGAGCGGGTACAACGGCGCAACCGGGGCATAAAGCAACAACCCCTCTACGTGACCAGCCGGGCGGCCATGCCGGCCGTCCTGGTAGAATTAGGCTTTCTGACCAATCCCAGCGAAGAGGACTTCCTACTTTCCGAGAAGGGACAAACCTACATGGCCTCCGCCATTTACCGCGCCATAAAAGATTACTACGCCCATCAGGATTCCGTCTTGATGGAAAATGAGGGCCCTGTAAGGCCCGGCGCCGCCCTGGACGGCAGCGCTACGCCAGCCTTAAAGTCGGCGGAAGAAGCGCCGTCCCAAAGCCGAGAGACGGAGCCCCCTCAAGCGCCAGCCGATCCGGAAGCAGCCTCCCGGCCAAAAGGCGCCGTCCAATTTGCCATTCAACTTACCACCAGTGCCAGCATAAAGGAAACCGCCCCGGAAAACTTCAAAGGGCTTAAAGGAGTAAAAATGCTGGAAGAATCGGGGCTTTTCAAATATTACCTTCCCGTAGGTACCCGCTATAATCAAGCCCAGCAACGCAAAAAAGAGCTGCGCGCCAATGGCTTTCCGGGGGCTTTTGTGATCGGCGTACGGCGGGGCCAAAAAATCAGTGCCGCCACCGCACGCCGCTTGCTACGCTAAAAATTTCCATCTTTGCCTCAAACCGCTTACTAAAACCTGTCAATGTCGCGAGAACTTAAGGCCGGAATCATCACTTTACTTTCGCTGGCCGCCCTTTTTTGGGGCTTGAACTTCCTTAAGGGTATCGATATCTTCGGGAAAGAGCGGGCTTTTTACGCTGTGTACAGCCGCGTAGAAGGCCTTACGCCCTCCCGGCCGGTCAATATCAACGGCTTTCAGGTAGGCCGGGTAGATGACATTCGATTTCATCCCGATGGTAGCGGCCGCCTCCTGGTTAAAATGGTTATGACCAATGATGTAGCGCTGCCCCGGGACAGCGAAGCCCTTATCTACAGCACCGACCTCCTGGGAGAAAAAGCCATCAAACTCAAACTGGGTACCGCTCCCCAAAAAGCCCAACCGGGCGACACCCTGGTTTCTGATATCCAACTCACCCTTACCGAAGAGGTAAATAAGCAGGTAGCCCCCATCAAAAACAAAGCAGAGACCCTGCTGGGTAGCATTGATGCCACCATCGTACTGCTTCAGGGCTTTCTCAATCCGCAAACCAAAAAGAACTTTACCGAAACGTTCGAGAGAATTAGCCGAACCTTCGCCTCTTTGGAGCATTCCGTCAAAACCTTTGACACCCCCCTTACCTCCAGCCGAAAGGGCCTGGTTCATATCGTGGGCAACCTCGAAAAGACCACCACTACCCTGGCCAATAATCGAGATAAACTGGACAATAGCCTGGACAATATCAATGCCGTATCTGATTCCCTCTCCCAGGTGCGCTTTAAACAAACCTTCCGCAAGCTGGAAAGCGCCCTGAGCCGCGCCGACAGCGCCCTGGCTAAAGTAAACCAGGGAAAAGGCTCCGCCGGTAAACTGGTCAATGACCCCGCCCTTTACCAGAACCTGGAAGAAGCTACCAAACAATTGAACCTCCTGCTCCTTGATCTTAAGTATAACCCCCAGCGCTACCTGAACTTCTCCATTTTTGGCAATACCGGGAAGTATGATGAAGAAGACATCCGAGCCATGGAAGCTGAAAAGGAAAAGAAACGCCCTTAGCGCCTCAAGTATAAGTAAGCATGGACATCCACTTTGGCATTCAAAATATCATATTCATTCTCGCCCTGGCGGCCGCCATTTGGGCCTTTGCACGTCAATGGAACAAAATATGGCGCAACATCAAGCTCGGTAAGCCCCTGGACCGAACCGACCAGCCCGGTGCCCGCTGGAAAACCATGGCCCGGGTAGCCCTGGGCCAAACCAAAATGGTACGCCGCCGCTACGTAGCCGGCTTTTTTCACGTTGTAATTTACGTCGGCTTCGTACTCATCAATATTGAAGTAGCCGAAATCCTCATCGATGGCATCCTGGGCACCCACCGCATCCTTCAGGCCCCCCTGGGCCCCGTATATGATGCGGCCATTAGCTTCTTTGAAATCCTGGCCGTCCTGGTGATCATCGCCTGCGTGGTATTCCTCTGGCGGCGCAATGTGCAGCCCGTAGCCCGTCTGCGCAGCCTCTCCGGCTGGCCCAAGCGAGACGGCAATTACATCCTGGTAATAGAATTGGTCCTGATGATGGCCCTTCTTTCCCTGGGCGCTGCCGAGGCCAATATGAATAACCTGAACACCGAAGGCTGGCTGGTGACCAGCCAGCTGGCTCCCCTCTTTAGCGGCCTCTCGCAAGAGGCCCTCCATTGGGTAGAGCGCGGCGCCTGGTGGTTTCACATCATTGGGATCCTCCTCTTTCTCAACTACCTCCCCTACTCCAAGCACTTCCACATCATCATGGCCTTCCCCAACGTGTGGTACAGCCGGCTTTCAGCCAAAGGAAAGTCCGACAACCTGGAACGGGTTAAGGCCGAAGTGCAACTGATGATGGATCCGGAAGCCGATCCTTATGCGGCGGATGCCGGCGGCAACGGCGATGATGAAGACGAGCGTTTTGGGGCCAAAGACGTCCAGGACCTCAAATGGGTCCAGCTCATGAACGCCTACGCTTGCACCGAATGCGGGCGCTGCACCGATTCCTGCCCGGCCCACCTTACGGGCAAAAAGCTCTCCCCCCGGAAAATAATGATGGACACCCGCGACCGCCTGGAAGAAGTAGGTCAGGTGATCGACCAAAAAGGCCACTGGGAAGACGACGGCAAAAGCCTCCTCTATGATTATACCACGCCCGAAGAACTGTGGGCTTGCACCACTTGCAATGCCTGTGTGGAGGCCTGCCCGGTAAACATCGACCCCCTGAGTATCATCATGGACATGCGGCGCTACCTGGTCATGGAAGACTCCCAGGCCAGCGCCCAGATCAATACCATGATGACCAACGTGGAAAACAACGGCGCCCCCTGGGCCTACGCCCAGGCCGATCGCGCCAACTGGATAAAAGAATAAGCAAGCCTTAGCCTTTTTTATTCACCTCTAAAACCAAAATCCGCTTATGTCTAACGCTTCTAATTTAGAAGACCACTTCGAACACGGCCATAAGGTAAGCCCCGTGCTACCGGAAGACGTGAAGAATTACCTCATTGACATCGACGGAACCGTAGGAGAAGACGTTCCCAACGAAGAGCCCGAGCGCATGGCCACGGCTGAGCACTATCCCGACGCCCTTCGCACCCTGAACCGCTGGTACCAGCAAGGGCACATCATTACCTTTTTTACCTCCCGTACGGAAGAGCACCGGGAAGTAACCGAGCGCTGGCTGCAAGAAAAAGGCTTTCGCTACCACGGCCTACTCATGGGTAAGCCCCGCGGTGGTAATTACCACTGGATCGACAACCACCTGGTAAGGGCTACCCGCTACGAGGGTAAATTTACCGAGCTGGTGGAAAAAGATGTGACCATTCAAGTTTTTAAAGATTGAAAGCCTTGCGCCCGCCATCAGGTAAGCTCTTAAAACGCCATGGCGGGCGCTGGCTTATGCTCCTTTTACTACTTCCCTGGCTGTACCAATGCGAATTCACCGAAACAGTCCAACGGCCGGTGGGCCGCCTGGGCCAGGCCTGGCTCCCGGTAAACTACGACGCCGGGGTGCGATATGCGGGCCCCAAGGGCGATACCATCGTGTTAAAAGAACAAAGCCGTGACACCACTTACGTGGCCTCAAGCAGCGCCGGAGGAGCGGAAGTACAGGTCTTTTCCCAGCGCCTGAACATACTGCTGGCCTGCGATACGCCTTACACCCGTATCCGCTACATCCTTACGGCTGCTCCCCAAGCCCCCCTTCAAGAAAATGCCCGGGATGAACTCCAGGTAGACTACCAAAGCCAGGACGAAACCCGCTCCCTGCGACTGGATATGAAACCCATCGCCGAGTGCCTTTCGCCAAGCTGTATTTTACGGGATTCCCTGCTATTGCGCTCCCTGGCGGCCGATAGTGTGTACCTAAATCGAACGGACAAGAGCTTAAGCGTGTTATATTTGAACAAGCGTCTTAAAGTAGTAGGCTTCCGAACGCCGGCGAGCCATCTCTACGAAAGGATTAATTGACCCCTGATTATGAATAAAATCCCCACCATGGCCGAAATGGCCGCCGAAAATAAAATGCCCGAAGTGCTTTTCTGGGTAGGCTGCGCCGGAAGCTTTGACGACCGCGCCAAGAAAATCACCAAAGCCTTTGCCAAAATCCTCCAAAAAGCAGAGGTCTCCTTTGCGGTACTGGGGACGGAAGAGTCTTGTACCGGCGATCCCGCCAAGCGAGCTGGTAATGAGTTTGTCTTCATGATGCAGGCCATGCAAAACATCGAAGTGCTCAATGGCTACGAAATCCACAAAATCGTAACCACCTGCCCCCACTGCTTTAACACCCTGGCCAATGAGTACCCCGATCTGGGAGGTAATTACGAAGTGCAGCACCATACCCAGTTTATCAACAAGCTTCTGGAGGAAGGCCGTTTGAAAGTAGAAGGGGGGCATTTTAAAGGCAAACGCATCACCTACCACGACCCTTGTTACCTGGGGCGCGCCAACCAGGTGTACGAAGCGCCCCGCGAAGTGATCCGTAAGCTGGACGCCGAACTGGTAGAAATGCGGCGCTGCAAAAGCAACGGCCTGTGCTGTGGCGCCGGAGGTGCTCAAATGTACAAAGAGCCCGAGCCTGGCCGCAAAGACATCAACATAGAACGCACCGAAGAGGCTCTGGAAACCAAGCCGGAATACGTAGCCGCGGCCTGCCCCTTCTGCAATACCATGATGACGGACGGCGTCAAAAACAGCGAACGGGAAGGCGATCTTCCCGTGCTAGACGTGGCCGAGCTTATAGCCCAGGCGGAGGATCTGTAATTGGGTTTTTTTTTCAGGAGGCCCGCTGCACAAATACATATCTGAAGCATGGCGCAGATAGGACTTTCATTAAGCTTCATTAAGGGTAAAAAAGCTTAAAGCCCCTCGCCGGGCGGGTCACCTTTGGCCGGGAGGCCTGCTCTCTTTAAAGCAGGAATAAGCTGCTCATGTACAGCAAATAGACGCCCAACATGAGGGCGCCCTGACCGCGGGAAATCACGCCGCGCCCGAAGTAGGCGATGAGGGGGTACAGCAGAAGCGTGATGCCCAGGAGCCAGGGAAAGTCAAAGCGAAGCAAGTCGGGGCTCTGGGCGGTGAGGTCCTGAATAAGGCTGGTAATGCCCAGAACGGCCAGGATATTAAAGATATTGGAGCCCACCAGATTGCCCAGGGAGATGTCCTGGCGCCTCTTTATAATGGCGGAAATGGACGCCGCCAGCTCCGGCAAAGAGGTACCAATGGAGACCATGGTGATGCCAATGATGCGTTCGCTAATGCCCCAGGTACGGGCCAAACCTACGGCACCCGTGACCAAAAAATCGGAGCCAAAGTGCAGCCCTGCCATGCCGCCGAGCAGATAGAAAGCCATGAGGGCCGGATGGTAAAGCTGGGCGTCCTGCAACTCGTCGGGAATATCGGAATGGCTGGAGCTCCGGATCTGATAGAGGATATAGAGCACCAAAAGGGCCACAAGGAGGGCGCCTTCCCAAAATACCAGGGCTCCATCGAGCAGCAGCACGAAAAGAAGGCCGGTGACCAGGGCCATAATCCAGTAATCGCGGCGAATGGTCTTTTCGCTTACGGCTATGGGCATAAGGAGCGCCGTGACGCCGAGGACCAGAGCTAGATTGGCCATATTGCTCCCCAGCACATTGCCAAAAGATAAATCAAGATAGCCGCTTACGGCGGCTTCTACGCTCACCAATAGTTCAGGGGCGGAAGTAGCAAAAGATACCACCGTCATGCCCACCACCAGCAGGGATATTTTGGAGCGCAGGGCGATGTCTACCGCCGCCTTGACCAGCCACTCCCCGCCCAGTAAAAGCATGGCCAGGCCCAAGATAAGATAGAGGTAATCCGGCATACAAGGCGAGGCTAAACGTCAGAGTTTACGGCTCACGGAGCCGGTAATGTCTTCGATTTCTTTTTTTTCTTTTTCTACTTTTTGCTTGAACTTTTGCAAGGACTCATCATCGGTACCATCGGTGATTTGCTGCTTTACCTCATCGGCAGCATGGCGAACATCGCGCAGTCCTTTCCCAAAAGTACGGGCCATTTCGGGGAGGCGCCTGGCGCCAAACAAAAGCAAAACCAGCAGCAGAACCACCACCAATTCGCCACCGCTGATGCCAAGAAAAAGAAAGGTAGAATAACTCATAGGACCTATATAAGGCCTGCCGGCCAAATGTGGTTCAAAGGTAAAAAAGAAACCCCGCCCATTCCGAAGAACCTGGCGGGGTTTCAAAGGCGTTGGCGTCCGCAGCGGGACAAGCCCCTCTATACTTCAACTTTCTTTTTGTTTTCTGCTTCAGCTTCCTTGCCCAGGCTATCGATCATCACGGGCGTAGCCACAAAAAGGGAGGAGTAAGTACCCACGATGATACCTATTAGCAGGGCAAACATGAAGCCCCGGATGGTTTCGCCACCAAAAATGAAGATAATAAGCATTACCGCGAGGGTGGTGAGCGAGGTATTTACCGTCCGGCTCAGGGTGGCATTAAGGGCGTCATTGGTAAGCGCATGCATGGTGCGGCGCTTGATATGCGCCCGCTGGAATTCCCGGATACGGTCAAACACCACCACCGTATCGTTAAGCGAGTAACCGATCACGGTAAGCAGGGCGGCGATGAAGGCCTGATCTATCTCGAGGGAGAAGGGTAACAAGCCGTAGA
>CAJXMS010000121.1 GCA_913056475.1 uncultured Bacteroidota bacterium | reverse complement strand
TGGCCGAAGGCCGCACCCATTTCCGCCAGCCAGTGCCGGGAATGGGGAAGGCAATCCGCATCGGTAAGCACCAGGTGAGGATACCGCGCAGCCGCTATGCCCGCCGCCAGGGCGCCCTTTTTACCCGGGCCTTCGGCCAAATGTGTTACCGGCCGCAAACGGGCATCCCGGCCGGCCCAGCGCGCTAAGACCTCCTCCGTGGCATCGGTAGAGCCATCATTTACCACGATAAGCTCGAATTCCGGGTGCAACTGTTCCAGCCAAAGGGGCAAGTGGGCCTCCAAATGGGAGGCTTCGTTGCGCGCGCAGATAAGAAGGGACAGCGGCGGAGCAGGCCGGGCAGGCCCATCAAAAGCGTCCCGTAAGCCACGTGCCAAAAGCGCATAACGCCGCCCTTGCCCGTAAATGAGCAACAGTGCCGCCAGGCACCAGAGCAGGTAGAGGAGGGTCCATCCGTAGGACATAGCCACAAAGGTAAGGGGCGGGCTTACGCTCCGGGCATTTACCGCTATTTTTGCGCGATGAAATTTGCCCTAGCGCAGCAAGATGAAAAAACGGCCGCCCGGGCGGGCCTGCTGGAAACGCCCCACGGCCGCATCCATACCCCCATTTTTATGCCCGTGGGGACGGTGGCCTCTGTAAAAACCGTGCACCAACGCGAGCTGGTGCAGGACCTCCAGGCCGAAATCATTCTGGGCAATACCTACCACCTCTACTTAAGGCCTGGTACGGACCTCCTGGAACAGGCGGGCGGACTGCACGCCTTCATGAACTGGCAGCGGCCGCTCCTTACGGATAGCGGGGGGTACCAGGTATACAGTTTGGCCGAGCAGCGCAAGATTACCGAAGATGGCGTCCGTTTTCGTTCTCACATTGATGGCTCCCCGCATTTTTTTAGCCCGGAGCAGAGCATGGCTATTCAACGTAGCATAGGGGCCGATATCATTATGGCCTTTGACGAGTGTCCGCCCTATCCGGCCAGCTACCAGTACGCCCGGGAAAGTATGGAGCTGACCCACCGCTGGCTGGACCGGGGCCATAAATACCTGGCCGAAAACCCACCCCTTTACGGACAGGAGCAAACCCTGTTTCCCATCGTGCAGGGCAGTACCTACGAAGACCTGCGCCGCCATAGCGCGGAAACGGCGGCCGCTTATGCCAGCTGTGGGGTAGCCATCGGCGGCCTTTCGGTGGGTGAGCCAGCGGAAGAAATGTATGCCATGAGCGAGCTGGTATGCCAGCATTTGCCTCAAGATAAAGCCCGCTACTTAATGGGCGTAGGTACCCCCGCGGATCTACTGGAAAACATTGCCCGGGGGGTAGATATGTTTGACTGTGTGATGCCTACTCGCAACGGACGAAACGGCATGATCTTTACGCAAGAGGGAATCTTGAACATTAAAAACAAAAAGTGGGCAGATGATTTTACCCCGCTGGACCCGGCCGGCAACACGTATGTGGACCAGCAGTACAGCCGGGCCTATGTGCGGCATCTTTTTGCCGCGCGAGAATACCTGGGGCCGCAAATAGCCAGCCTGCACAACCTGGGCTTTTATCTGTGGCTGGTCCGGGCCGCTCGAAGCCATATTATAGAAGGAACCTTTGCCCAGTGGAAAGACCAGCTGCTGCCAAAACTGACCCGTAGATTATAGCCCGCCGTGCTCCGCAAGATAGATCGCTACATCCTCGGTAAATTTTTGGGCACTTACGCCCTCACCATGGCCTTGATCCTGGCCATTGCGGTGGTGATAGACATCAGCGAAAAAATCGATGACTTTATTAATCAGGGCGCCCCGATCCAAGAGATCATCCTGGATTACTACCTGAACTTCCTGGTCTTTTACGGCAATCTTTTTAATGCCATGATCGTCTTCATCGCTACCATTTTCTTCACTTCCCGGATGACCAATAACAGTGAAATCGTGGCCATCCTTACCGGCGGGGTGAGCTTTCGGCGTCTATTATGGCCCTATTTTGTGGGGTCCCTGCTGGT
Source organism: uncultured Bacteroidota bacterium (assembly GCA_913056475.1). Classification (GTDB taxonomy): domain Bacteria; phylum Bacteroidota; class Bacteroidia; order Flavobacteriales; family Schleiferiaceae; genus CAJXMS01. The sequence continues at coordinate 4,974 of CAJXMS010000121.1, read as the reverse complement.
AGCGGGGCTCAATTTTTACCTCAGCCACTATGTTATTCCTAGCACCAACCAAGATCGCCTGGCCTTCGAAATGGCCTACTTCAATAGCCGTAACGAAGGAGAACGCTTCAAGAATATTCACCGGCAAATATTCCCCAATCATTTCATCTACCTGGAAAATTATAACGAGCGCCGGATGACCGGCTATCACTTCAGCTACGAGATCATGGAAAATTCGGAGCTGCGAATGAAACTCATGGCCGACTATATTCGACGCGATACGGGCAGCGGCACCTGGAAGCTCGATAATTATTACATCCGCCGTATAGATAGCACCGGCCGGGAGCAGCTCCGGCAGGGCCGCCGCCTGGATACCAATTTCCGCTTTAAACCGGAGGAGATCGTTCCGCGGCTCCATACCGTGGAGATGATGCCTACCCCTAAGCTCAATCGCTTTATAGCCAAAGAAAAAATACGGGGATCGGAAAACATAAACCGCTACCTTCTGGAAAAGCACGGCCGTACTTCTACGCCCATTTCCACTTTCATCCTGGTGCTGATTGGCGTGAGCCTCTCCAGCCAAAAAACCCGGGGCGGCTTGGGACTCAACCTGGCCGTAGGGCTTTTGCTCTGCGTGAGCTACGTCTTCTTCATGAAGGTTACGGTTTCCTTTGCCACCGTGGGCTCCATGGCCCCGCTTATGGCTGTCCACGTGCCCAACCTGGTCTTTTTGGCCCTGGGAATTTGGCTTTACTGGCGAGCGCCCAAGTAGGTGCCGCTGTTCCAGTGAACCGCCCCTATCTGTGAAGCTCATCCCAGTCCCTTTTTCTAGAAAGTAGAGGGCGGTGGGTTATCCCAGTTTGATTCGGGCTTGTTTAAAAAAGCGCTTGCGCTCCCGGTGCCGGTCCTGTTCGCTTTTCCGGCGTCTCCACCTGGAAAACCTAAAGACGCCGGAGAGCCGATATCCCTGAAAACCAAAACTTTTTTAAGCGTGTACTGATGATGCTCAGTAGGAGCTAATTTCCCTAATTTGCACCCCTTGTAATAACACCAAGTAATGGATTATTTGGACTTCGAAAAGCCCATAGAAGAAATTGAGGCGCAGCTTAAAAAATCTCGAGACCTGGAACAGGAAACCGAGGTAGATATGAGTAAATCCATCCGGGAGCTCGAAAAGCGGTTGGTAAGCACCAAAAAGGATATTTACAAGAACCTAAGCGCGTGGCAGCGCGTACAGCTTTCCCGCCACCCCCAACGGCCCTATTCTCTGGCTTATCTGGAAGCCATTACCGCCGGTGATTTCCTGGAGCTGCACGGCGACCGGCACGTGAAAGACGATAAAGCCATGATAGGCGGCTGGGGTAAGCTCGGAGACTTCCCAGTAATGTTTGTGGGCCAGCAAAAAGGGGTAAACACCAAAATGCGGCAATATCGGAACTTTGGGATGGCCAATCCCGAAGGCTACCGCAAGGCCTTGCGCCTCATGAAAATGGCCGAAAAATTCCAACGGCCGGTAGTAACCCTTATCGATACTCCCGGCGCTTTCCCCGGCCTGGAAGCTGAAGAAAGAGGGCAAGGCGAAGCCATCGCCCGGAATATCTACGAAATGTCTAAGCTCCGGGTGCCCATAATTTGCCTCATCATCGGCGAAGGCGCCTCCGGTGGGGCCCTGGGCATCGGCGTGGGCGACCGGGTGCTTATGCTGGAGAATACCTGGTATAGTGTTATTTCCCCTGAAAGCTGTAGTTCTATCCTCTGGCGGAGCTGGGATTACAAGGCCCAGGCAGCAGAGGCCCTCAAACTTACTGCGGAAGACATGCTTAAGAATAAGCTGATAGACGATATCATCCCGGAACCCCTGGGCGGTGCCCATCGCAACCGCGAGGAAATGTTTGAAGTGGTCCAAAAACGCCTGCTCAAAGAAATCACAGCGCTTCGTAAAACGCCCGTGGAAAAACTCTTAGATAAGCGACTGGAGAAATTCGAGCAAATGGGGGTTACCAAGGGGTAAACCCGCTCCACAGCGCCCCATAAAACGGCCAAGCCAGACTGAACCCTTCGGTCATAAGCCCCCGTTCATAAACCCTTTAGTCTAAAGTTTACGCCTTTTTCGATAAGGGGCCTCCTGGGGGCTAGGGAGTCTACCGGGCCTCCCCCCTTTTCGCCTTTAATCGGCCTAAGGGCTGGACAACTTTTCGGATGAATCTAAATAGGATAATGGTACCCGTTCTAACTTGATGATCATAGCGTCTTTCCTCTGCGCGGGGGGGCGCCAAAGGGGAGGGACTTTCCTAAAGGGCTTGGTCCGGCTGAGCGCCGTCGAAGCCCTCCGCAGCCTGGGCCTCTTTTATTAAAAGGGGGGCTCTTGTAAAAGTACCGCTGAAAGCAAGCCCTTTGGCTTATCGATCGATGATCAAGCGCCGGTTTTGCCAGTGCCCCTCTTTATCCTGCGCCCGGAAAAGATAAGCCCCCGGCTTCAAAGCAGCGACCTCAATTTTGGCTTTTTGCCCTTGCTGCACTACGCGTCCCTGGAGGTCGCAAATTTGCCAGTGCTGAAGCGCACCCGCTGGTTGCAACTGCACCTGGTTCTGCGCTGGATTAGGATACAGATTCCAGCTTTTTGCTCGCCCCGGCTCCGCCCGGCCTAGCGAAACGCTACTGCGGATGGGAATATTGCGAGAGCCAAAGCCCAGCAGGGAGCTTTCCCGAAAGCTGAGCTGGCCCTGATAGGCCACGCTGGCATCATAGCGGATGGGCAGGCGAAAGTGTTCTCCGGGGTCAAGCGCCACGGTGCCGGGATTGCCCTGCGCAAAGTTTAGCCCCGGCGGCAGGGTAAAAGCGTTGAGATCAACCCGAACATCCCCCCTGTTGTAGAGCACAAACCCATAGGTGTATTGCCCGGCGCCCCTGCCCAGGGCTATGGTATCATCACTGACGTACACGGCCATGTCCTCTGGTACGGGATCATTACCGAGCAAGTCGGTGATACGGGCACTTAGCTGCGGATAATCCACGAAGGGATTGCGGTTATTTTGCAAGGCATAGATGCCATTATTGCGCTGCTTCTCGGCCGTTGTGGGCGGGTACCGGCGGTGCCATTGCCGGAGGATGGCCTGCTGGCCCTGAAAGTGATTGCCATAATCTTGATAGCGCACCACAAAGTACATCATGGCCCGGGCAGTAGCCCCTTTCTGGGTGTTACGCGGCTCAAATTTGCCATTACCAGATCGGGAGCCCCCTTGACTCCAGTTGGCATTACTCACCAGGCCAAAGGGATCGTTGGCCCGGCGGCTGTTGGCCGCTACATCGGTAGGGAAAAGGTGGTGAATATCGCTCCGCATGGGCAGACTTTGGTTGAACTTACCCTGGGGAAAAGTATGCTCACAGTTAAAGCTATTGTTATTGGCCCCGGCCCGCGTGCTAAAGTTAGCGGTGCGGCCCGTGTATACACATTCCACCTGACCGCCACTATTGTCTAAGGTCCCGTACATATTATCGCGGGCCACCCGGTAGCTAAGCTGGCTATAGTTCTGCCCCAGAAGGGTTTTCAGAGCTGCTACTAAAGCCTGTTCTTGCTTGTTGCGCGTAGAGCGGTAGTAATTTCGGGAATACACCCCCTGCCCTCTGAGCCCCACGGGCCAGTGCCCCAGACCGGCATCCGTGCGCAGCAGCAACATAAGCTTGTGCTGCACATTGTGTTGCGGGGCAAACTGCACCACCAGCGGGAAAGAATCCTGGGCCGCGATGGTAAACTGGCTATCTACTACCGTAAAGGGCCGCTGACCGTAGAGGCTAAAGCGGTCTACCCCGCTTACCTGCACCGGCACGGGGCGGGTATTCCGCACCCAGAGTGTTTCGGGCACGGACTGGGTCTCGTCCACCGGTCCCCAGTTTAGCACGGTATCCCGGCTATTCAGCGGCTGTGCCAGCGCAGCGCTGCTTATTAAGGCCCCCAGGCCAAATGTGGTAAACACCCGCCGGAAAAGCAGGTTGATCCTAAGTGCGCAAGCGATCATACCGGTAAATTTTGTCCATTAGCAATTGAGCGGTAAAGGTAAGCAGCGCAGAAAGGCCCGCTTAACCTTTGTTGAACAAAAGCGCCAGCGCCCGCCCCTGCCCAGCAAAGGGCATTTCTTGCTGCGGGGTACCTCCCGCTAAGGACACGGAATAGACGCCCCCAGGCTGCAGGAGATAAACCCGACGGTCCTCCGGATTATAGGCAAAATCAATTACGCCATTGCTAAGCAAGCGCGGCCCTTTTTGATAAGAATAGAAATAAAGCGCTTTTCCCGCCGCGCAAAGCATCCCTCCCTGGGCCCTTTTGACCCGATCTACCGGCGGCAGGTTTCCCGAACGACCGGCTTCCAGCAGCTGTTGCAAAGGCTGATAATGATAGAGCATGGTTTGGCCATTAGCTTGCTCAAGAAGCCCCGGCCCTATGCCCTCCATCTCAGCAAGATGGTACCGGCCGGTACCCAGCAAGCGTTGCGTAAATACCCCGGTAAGATTACTATGCATGGCATGAAGCCGGCTCGAGCCACCAGGATTCATCCGGGTAAGGAAGCAAAGGAAATCGGTACCGCCGCTGAAGGAATACACCTGAGCAGAATCACCCGCATTATGCCGGTTTACCTGACGAGGCCCACTATCCCATTGTAGAAAGGACCCAGGCAGCCCCAAGGTGGTGATGCGCCCCCGGACGGGGCGGGACATTCCCAGGCGGCGCCCCGGACCATTCCAGTTGCCACGGCCCAAAAACTGTAAATTATCTGCATCGTAAAGGCGTACGGTGCTGGTGGAGTCCCAGAGCTGCAGCCACCCCCGGGAGCTGGACACCGCCAGCCGGTTTACCAGGGGAACTGGCTCACTTAAGGCGCTATCACCCGGCACCAGGCGGTGCATTCTTTGCCGGCTTAGGACCAAAAAACATCCCAGACTTATTCGGATATATTGATGATTTAAGGTTTGATTTTTATGTAACCGAATTGGGCCCCT
>CAJXMS010000120.1 GCA_913056475.1 uncultured Bacteroidota bacterium | reverse complement strand
CGCTTGCTCATAATGCGCGATTATAATGATACCTGTGGAGATGAAATCCTCTACACGCATTTGGGAGCCCGGGCAAATGTTACCGGGGCGCTCCGGAGCGGTAGCCGGCTGGTCAATTTAAGTGCCCGTCAAGAGCCCCAGTTAGGCACGCATCGCTACCGGGGGGAATGGGCCTATCTGGACCAGGCCATCGTAAGCCTTAACCTGCTAGGCTCCCAGGATATACACCTGAAGGACGGCCAGATGGAGGTCCTACGGGCAAGTTTTCTATTGGAGCAAGACCCTAAGTATCCAGGCCAGCGGCCGTACCGCGCCTACCTCGGTATGAAGGCACATGGCGGCTACAGCGATCATCTCCCCATTTATGTGGATCTGCTGCCCGGAGCTGCTCCATAACCATAAAAAAAGCCCCACCCGGGGGTGAGGCTCGTATCCAATTTTAGCGGATCTATAAATTAAGCATCCTTGGCGGCTTCTTTTGGGCCTCCCAGTTGGTCAAAGTGCTTTTCCACAAAGTTGGTCAGCGCTTCGCCGTGAAGGAGATTTTGGGCCAGAAGCGCCAAATCCTTGGCCTCGTTGATCTTTTGCTTGCGGCGGTCCTCATCTTTTTCTTCTAAGATTTCTCCCACCAGTGGATGATTGGCGTTTACCACCAGATTGTACATCTCCGGCATATCGCCCATGCCCATCATGCCGCCGCCCGTCATGCTCATCTCTTTCATCCGACGCATAAATTCAGGCACGGTGATGGAGAAGGGACTATCGTCACTGGAGAGATCTTCCACTTGCACGGTAAATTTATCTTTATTTACCTGTTCTTCCACCAGGGGCTTAAGCTTGTCTTTTTCCTCCTGGCTGAGCTTGGCGGGCTGATCTTCCTCCTTTTTAATGAGCTTATCTACCGAGTCTGAATCGACCCGGGCAAAGCGAATTTTCCCGTCTCCGCTTTCCAGTTTTTGCATTAAGTGGCTAACGATGGGACTGTCTAAAAGGAGGACGTCGTAGCCTTTATTTTCCGCTTTACGGATGTAGCTATGCTGGGCATCCTTATCGGCAGCGTAGAGGATCACCAGGTTATCGTCTTTATCGGTCTGCTGATCTTTTATCTTTTCCTTGTATTCTTCCAGGGTAAAAGATTCTCCCTTCACATTCTGGTAAAGGGCGAAGTCTTGCGCTTTTTCGTAGAACTTTTCATCGCTTACCATGCCGTACTCGATGATGACTTTGATGTCGCTCCATTTACTTTCAAAGTCTTCCCGATCTTTCTTAAAGAGGGTTTTCAGCTTATCAGCCACTTTTTTGGTGATGTGCCCACTGATTTTTTTAACGGCCGCATCGCTTTGGAGGTAGGAGCGGGACACGTTAAGGGGGATATCCCGGGAGTCGATCACTCCGTGGAGCAGGGTTAGGAAGTCGGGCACCACCCCTTCCAGGTTATCGGTAACGAATACCTGATTTTGATAAAGCTGGATTTTGTTGCGCTGAAGCTCCATCTGCGGCTTAATGCGGGGAAAGAAAAGAATACCGTTCAGGTCAAAAGGATAATCCACATTGAGGTGAATGTGAAAGAGCGGCTGCTCGAAGGTCATGGGATAGAGCTGCTTGTAAAACTCCTGATAATCCTCATCGCTGAGTTCATTGGGCGCTTTGGTCCAGGCCGGATCCGTCACGTTGATAATATCGGGCACCTGTTTCTTCGTTTCCTTCTCCTCATCTCCTTCCCCTTCTTTTTCGGTAATTTCTTTTTCCCCGAATTGGATGGGAACCGGGAGGAATTTACAGTACTTGGTAAGGAGGGTGCGGATGCGCTCTTCCTCTAAGAATTCTTCCGCGTCTTCATTTAAGTGCAGGACGATAGCTGTGCCCCGGTCTTGTTGTTCATCGCTTTCCTTAAGCTCAAATTCAGGGCTTCCTTCACAGCTCCAGTAGGCTCCTGCCTCGCCGTCCCGGTGAGAACGGCTAAAAATTTCCACTTTTTTAGCCACCATAAAAGAAGAGTAGAAGCCCAAGCCAAAATGCCCGATAATATCGGCCCCTTCGGCTTTGTCTTCGTATTTTTTGACGAATTCTTCCGCCCCGGAGAAAGCCAACTCGTTTATGTACTTGTCAATTTCTTCGGTGGTCATGCCCACACCACGATCTATGATGGAAAGCTTTTTGGCTTCCTTATCCAGCTTGATCTGAATGGTAAGGTCTCCCAGCTCGGCCTTGGAGTCGCCAATACGGGTGAGGGTTTTTAATTTTTGGGTGGCATCCACGGCGTTAGATACCAGTTCGCGCAAGAATATTTCCTGATCGCTGTAGAGAAACTTTTTAATGATGGGGAAAATATTGTCCGCCGTTACATTGATTTTACCGGTACTCATGGGCTATGATGATTTGGTTTATTTCTTTATCAGCCTTTTCCCGAAGCAAGGGGTGTGCCGCCTTATAGCGGCTGACAATTTGGCCGTTTACCGAGCACACCAGCCAAGGGGCAGAGGCAGGCGGTGGCAGTGGAGCCCCGGGCTTTCTACCTTTGTGCCTTAGTAGGTACGTTAATAAAAGATATTTATGGCAGCCCCTCTGGCAGAACGTCTTCGTCCCAAAACCTTTGATGAGGTAATGGGGCAGCAAAAACTTATGGCTCCGAACGGGGCCCTTCGCAGCTTACTGGAAAAGGGCCTGGTACCCTCAATGGTGCTTTGGGGCCCACCCGGTGTAGGGAAAACTACCCTTGCGGAAATCATTGCCCGTGAAAGTAAGCGCGCTTTTTACACTTTAAGTGCCATAAGCAGTGGCGTAAAAGAAGTGCGCGAAGTGATCCAAAAAGCACAGAATCAAGGGGTTTTTAATCAAGGTAAAGCAGCCATCTTATTTATCGATGAGATTCATCGCTTCAGTAAGGCCCAGCAGGACAGCCTGCTGGGAGCGGTGGAAAGGGGCGTCATAACCCTGATAGGAGCCACCACCGAAAACCCCAGTTTTGAGGTAATTGCCGCTTTACTCTCGCGCTGTCAAGTGTATACTTTAGAAGCACTCAGTGCAGAAGAACTGAAAACCTTGCTAGAACGCGCCTTAAAGGAAGATGAGCTGCTGCAGGAAAAAAATCTAATCTGGAAGGAAAAAGAAGCCCTAATCCGTTATAGCGGAGGAGATGCACGCAAAATGCTCAATAATGTAGAACTGATCGCCAATCAGCTCCCCCAGGGCGCCGAGGTAGATAACGAGACGGTGGAGAAAGTCCTCCAGCAAACCATGGCTCGCTACGACAAGACGGGCGAACAGCATTACGACATCATCAGCGCTTTTATTAAATCCATACGGGGCAGTGACCCGAACGCGGGCCTGTACTGGCTGGCGCGGATGATAGAAGGAGGCGAGAAACCAGCTTTTATCGCCCGCCGGCTGCTTATACTGGCTTCGGAGGATATTGGCCTGGCCAATCCCAATGCCTTACTTCTCGCCAATAGTACTTTTGACGCAGTGCAAAAGATAGGCTGGCCCGAAAGTCGTATCATCCTTGCTGAGTGTGTTATCTACCTGGCCAATGCCCCCAAAAGCAACAGCGCCTATGAAGGAATCAATAGCGCCCAGAACCTGGTAAAAGAAACGGGCAATCTTAGCGTCCCCCTCCCCTTGCGCAACGCACCCACCAAGTTGATGAAAGAGCTGGGCTATGGCCAAGCCTATGCTTACTCCCATGAGGGACCCCAAAACTTTATAGCCCAAGAATTCATGCCCGAAAGCCTGGAAGGCCAGCCGCTCTATCGGCCGGGTGATAACCCCGCCGAAAAAAAAGCGCATGAAGCCCAAATAAAGCGCTGGGGAAAAAAATACGAAGAGGGGAAAAGTGCTTCGGGTAACAATTAATCCTGCCCTTGTAGCAACTCCCGGGCATTGGCCAGGGCCGCTTCCGTAATTTGATCTCCGCTGAGTAATCGGGCCAGCTCCCGCAAACGCTCGTCCCTCTCCAACACGCGCAACTGGGTTTGCACCGTGCCCTTTTGGTTTTCCTTGTACACCTTATACTGGAATTGACTTTTTCCGGCTATTTGGGGCAGGTGGGTGATCGAAAGCACTTGCATGTCTTCTCCCATTCCGGATAAAATTTGCGCCACCTTTTGGGCGGTTTCCCCGGATACACCGGTATCTATTTCATCAAAAATGATGGTGGGCAAACTCTGGGTGCGGGCCATTATGGCTTTCAAGGCCAACATAACGCGGCTCAGCTCGCCTCCGGAGGCTACTTTTCCCAGGGGGTGCGCCTTCTGGCCGGGGTTGGCCGTAAAATAAAAGCCCACTTGATCCTGGCCGTGCCGGAGAAACTGCTGCGCCGGCTCCAGGACTATGGAAAAGACGGCATGCGGTAAGTTTAGCGTCTTTAAGGTATCATTAATCTCCGCAGAAAGCTTTTCGGTAACCTTTTGCCGGCTTGTGGTAAGTTCCTCCGCTGCAGATGCCAGTCCCTGCCGCGCCTGCCGGAGCGCTTCCTCTACTTCGGCCCTACGATGCGCCTGGCTGTCCATTCGCTGGAGGCGCGCTTCCAGGCTTTTGTGGGCCGCTATAAGCTCTTCTTCCGAACTTACCTGATGCTTTTGCTGTAAGGCCAGCAAGCGACTGAGGCGATTGTCTAAATTTTCTCGCTCCTCGGGGTCATACTGCAAGTCTTCTGCTTGAGCACTCAGCTCCCGGCGCAGGTCTTCTAATTCTATGTAAACACTCTGAAGGCGCTCCTCGAGCGATTTAAGTTCCGGGGCCACGGAGCTGATGCTGGCCACAGCCCCCGCCATCCGGCGGATAGCCTCTACGGCACCATGTTCTTCATCCTCGGCCAAATGAAGGGCCTCTGCCAATCGCTCCTGGATATCACCCGCATTATCCAGGCGCTGCAGCTTTTCCTCCAGGGCCGCCTGCTCTCCTTCCTGGAGGTCTGCCTTTTCCAATTCATCATAAAGGAACTGCCAGTAATCCCGGTCACCACTGCCCCCTCCTGCGGCTGCTTCCAATTCATTCTGCTCTTTGAGGAGGGCCTGATATCCTTCATAGGCCTTCCGGTAAGCAGCGCGTTCCCGCTGGTTAGCCGCAAAACTATCCAGCAAGTCCAGCTGAAAGTGGGTATCAGAAAGAAGTAAATTTTCGTGTTGGCTATGCACATCGATGAGGCGCAGCGATAAGCCTCTAAGATCGTCCAGCCGCACCGGTGTATCATTGATAAAAGCCCGGGATTTTCCACTGGGGCTAATCTCCCGGCGGATGATGCTTTCCGGGTCAAAGTCCAGGTCTCGCGCCTCGAAATAGGCCTGAAAGCGCTCCGCCTCCAAAATAAAGGTGCCCTCTACAATACACTTCTTCTCGGGATTGCGCAGCGATTCCGACTGAGCGCGCTGGCCCAAAATCAAGCCAAGCGCCCCGAGAATAATGGACTTACCGGCCCCGGTTTCTCCGGTAATGGTAGAAAAGCCAGGCTTGAGCTCTAAATCCAGCGATTCAATCAGAGCAAAGTTTTGAACGGAGAGATGACGAAGCATATCGCCAAAAATAGGTATTAAGGGGAAGAATGAGGGCAGCCCCGGACTAGCCCGCTTTCATTTTTTGATAATCCGAAGAATTAGCGGCGTCCAGTTCGGCGAGAACGGCTTTAAGCTCACTAAGCGGTAGGCTCGCGCCGCCGCTAAAGATGTTAAGAATTTCATTTTTCTTCGCATCAAACCACATCGCCAAGACCATAGAATTTCTACGCTGATCATTTACTTTTTTGAGGCTGGTGAGCGCATTTTTAATGTTCTTCTTGGCGGTGGCTATTTGGGCCGGCTTGTGCATAAGGTCTAAGCCTTGCCGGTGATACATGTACAGGCAGGAGCGAAAATTATCAAAAGCGGGGCTATTGAGGTTATCTACCAGCCAATAGCGGTTGCGATTGGCATCAAAGCTCCCCCAGCCCGCAAAGCCTTGGTCCTGAGAATTCCCCACAATCCGCTGGGCCATTTGAAAATGCTTGGAGCCGCTTTTGAGCCCGTAGGTATCTTGATCGTAACCCAGAATTATGTAGGCATAATAGGCCAACACACTGGTGAGATTAGAAGTAAAGGAATTGGGGTTAAACTCCAGCCGCTCGTACTCTACGTACTCGAAGTTGAATTTGCCATCCTTATGCACCAAAACCGGAGAACTATAATCCGATTTAAAAATAGGACGGCTGTAAGAGATTCGAAGGCTCGCCTCAAAACTATTACTGTTCCTTTTTTTAATATTAATAATAAACTGACAACGAATACGTTCCTCTATGGCGTATTTCTGATCGGTCCACTTTCGGTTGTTCAGAAAATTGGTGACCGCCGTTTCCAGGGTTTTGAAGATACGGGGGTTGCTGGTTTGCATGCCGGGGTTGATCACCTGAACCTGCGCATTGAGCTCCTGCGCAGCCAGAGATACATTTAGCCCCAGGCTAAATATAGCTACCGTCCAAAAGCGTATCATATATTTCATGGGCGAGCGCTTGCTTCGTTTTAAGCTTTAAAGGGCGGCTTTGGCCATCGGCCGTGAGAAGAAGCCCCTCATTGGTATCGTGCTCAAATCCTCGCTTGACCTCATCGAGGGGATTGGCTATCAAAGCATCACAATTTTTCTTTCGGAGCTTTTCCCAGGCAGAGGCCTCCAGGTTTTCCGTTTCTAAGGCAAAACCGATAACGAATTGACCGGGCTTTTTAGTGCCCGCGAGGGTAGCCAGGATATCGGGATTTTCCTGAAGCTCGAGCTGAAAGACCTGGCCATCTTTTTTACGTTTTTGGGGGGCCTCCCGCTTAGGACGATAATCGCTCACGGCCGCGGCAAAGATGGCGAGCTGGGAAGCCGCAAACGGTTCTCGCGCAGCTTCCAGCATTTCTTGGGCCGTCCGCACGGAAACTACTTTTACGCCGGGGTCTACCGGCCGCAAGTGAGTAGGGCCCAAAATAAGGGTTACTTCTGCTCCGCGGGCCCGCGCCCCCTCGGCCAGGGCGATGCCCATCTT
>CAJXMS010000119.1 GCA_913056475.1 uncultured Bacteroidota bacterium | reverse complement strand
GCAACAGCGCCGTGATGGACATCAACACCCGCGCGGGCAACCGCAAACGGCTGGCCGGTAAGCTGAGCGCCAGTACCTATACCAGCAAGCTGCTGGTGGAAGCGCCCCTGGGCAAACCCGACGAGCGCGGCCTGGCCAGCACCTCCTTCCTGCTCTCCGCCAAGACCAGCTACCTGGACCAGACCAGTGACATTTTTTACCCTTATATCGAAACCGAGTTTGAAAACGGCCTGCCCTTTTCCTTTACCGATGTGTACGCCAAACTCACCAGCCAGGCCGAAAATGGCTCTAAGCTCAATTTCTTTGGCTTTAACTTTAAAGATGCGGTGGCCTTTGGCGGCAATAATCAGATCGACTGGAATACCGCCGGGGGCGGCTTCAATTTTACCGCTATTCCCCCGTCTTCCACCGTCTTACTCCAGGGCTCTGCCAATTATTCGCTTTACGACGTAACCGCCATCGAGGGAGATCTCCTGCAAAACAGCAGCATCGGCGGTTTTAACGGGGGGCTGGATTTTACCTACTTCTTTCGCAAATCCGATGAGTTGCGCCTGGGTATCCAGACCATCACCTATGCCACCGATTTTAGCCTGGACCCGCCCGTGGGCGTCACTGCTTCTCAGGTAGATAACACCACCGAGCTGGGCGGCTACGTGCGCTACAAGTACGCCTCCAACAGGCTCATCGCGGAGCCCAGCTTGCGGCTGCACTACTACAGCAGCCAGGCCGAGCTCAGCGTAGAACCCCGCCTGGGCCTTAAATACAATGCTACCGACTGGCTGCGGATCAAAGCTTCCGGCGGCTGGTACTCCCAAAACCTCATGGCCGGCTACAATCAGCGCAACGTAGTGAATCTCTTCTACGGCTTCCTGAGCGGGCCGCCCGGCGGCGATTTGCAGGATGAGTTCCGGGGCGAAGAGGTGAATACTGCCCTTCAAAAAGCCCGCCACGCGGTGGCGGGCGTTGAGGTGGAACTCAGCAAGGAGCTCACCGTAGAGCTGGAGGCTTACGTCAAAGACTTCCGCCAAATCGTAGAGCTTAACCGCAATCAGATCTACGACCCGGACAGCCCCGAGCCCATCGGCCAGCCCGATCGCCTCACCGAGCCTTTCATCCTGGAGCGGGGCCTGGCCCGGGGCATAGACCTCCTTACCAAATATCAGGGCGAAAACCTCTACGTATGGCTGGCTTACTCCCTGGGGAAAGTCACGCGCAACGATGGGCAGATCAAATACTTCCCCAATTTTGACCGCCGCCATAACCTCAATTTGGTGACCAACTACACCTTTGGCCGGGAAAGCAACTGGGAGGCCAGTTTGCGCTACAATTTTGGTAGCGGATTTCCCTTCACCCCCGTTCAGTCCTACTACAGCCAGCTCGATTTTCAGTCGCCCCAAAATCAGCCCCAACTGCCCTATGACTTTACCACTGCCAATGGCGACCTCGAAGTCATTTACGGGGATATCAACGCCAACCGATTGCCCAACTACCACCGGGTAGATTTCACCCTTACCCGCACCTGGCCCATTGGCGAGCATCAGGAGCTGGAGCTCAGCGGTGGCGCCACCAATTTGCTCAACTACCGCAATGTCTTCTACTTTGACCGGACCGAAAACAAGCGGGTAAACCAGCTCCCCATCATGCCCACCGTATCGGCCTCCTACACTTTCTAAAGGGCCGGTCTTATCCCGGCGGGCGAGGGCTCCTTTGGCCGCCAGGCCCCATTCCTAAGCACGACGGGGTGCCTTAGGCCTCCCGGCCAAATGTACCTCCGGAATTACCGGTTACCAGGCCGCTTTTTCATTTTGGTGGGCCTTCCGGCGAGCGGTACCTTTGTGGGGACTTGCTCAACGCTAAACAAACCCCTAAAAGACAATAAAATCTATGGACAAAGGATTTTACCACGTGCCGCAAGCCACCAATGAGCCCGTGCTCACTTATGGCCCCGGTACCCCTGAACGCGCCTCTGTGCAGGCGGTGTACGATGAAATGTGGAATAGCCAGGTAGACATCCCCATGGTGATCAACGGCCAGCCCGTGAAAACCGGTAAGCCGGAGCGGGTGCTGCCCCCGCACGATCATAAACACAACGTAGGTTCCTACCACTGGGGCGAAGCCAAGCATGTGCACCAGGCCATAGAGGCCGCTCTGGGCGCCAAGGAAAAATGGGAAAATATGAGCTGGAGCAATCGTATTGCCATTTTTCTGCGCATAGCAGACCTCATTAGCGACCGCTACCGCGACCGCCTCAATGCCGCCACCATGATAGGCCAGGGCAAAACCATCCAGCAGGCCGAGATTGATTCCGCTTGTGAGATCATCGACTTCCTGCGCTTCAACGCCATGTTTGCCGCCCAGCTCTACAGCGAGCAACCCCACACCCAGTGCGGCAGCAATATGTGGAACCGCGTGGACTACCGGCCGCTGGAAGGCTTTACCTACGCCATTACCCCTTTTAACTTTACCGCCATAGCGGGCAACCTCCCCACCAGCATGGCTATGATGGGCAATACGGTAGTATGGAAACCTTCCCTGAGCCAAATTTACAGCGCCCACGTACTGATGGAGATCTTCGAGGAAGCCGGGCTTCCCCCGGGCGTAATTAATATGGTGATCACCGACCCGCAGGAAACCTCCGATATCGTTTTTGATCATCCCGAATTTGCCGGGCTGCACTTTACCGGCAGTACGACGGTATTCAAGAATATTTGGAATACCATCGGTACCAATATTCACAAGTACCGCACCTATCCCCGCATAGTAGGGGAAACGGGTGGAAAAGACTTTGTAGTAGTGCATAAAAGCGCCCGCGCTCCCCAGGTGGCCAATGCCCTTACGCGCGGCTCCTTTGAGTACAGCGGCCAAAAATGTAGCGCCGCCTCCCGCGCTTATGTGCCCGAAAGCCTCTGGCCAGAGGTACAGGAGATCATGACCCGCCAGGCCCAAGAAATTAAAATGGGCAGCCCGCGCGACTTTAAAAACTTCCTGGGCGCGGTGATCCACGAACGCTCCTTAGATAAGCGGGAAAGCTATATCCAGGCCGCTGCGAAAGACAGCGAGGCGGAAGTGATCATCGGAGGGAAATGCGATAAATCCCAGGGCTGGTTCGTGGAACCGACGGTGATCAAAACCACCGATCCTAAGTACGTAACCATGCGCGAGGAGCTGTTTGGGCCCGTTCTTACGGTGTACGTGTATCCCGATGAAGAATTTGAAGCTACCCTGAAGCTCTGCGATGAGACATCGGAGTACGGCCTTACGGGCAGTATTTTTGCCCAGGACCGCTACGCCGTAGAGGTAGCCGAAAATGCCCTGCGCAATGCGGCGGGCAATTTCTACATCAACGATAAGCCCACCGGATCGGTAGTGAATCAGCAGCCCTTTGGCGGGGCGCGTGGCTCCGGTACCAACGACAAGGCCGGCTCCAAGCAAAACCTGATCCGCTGGGTAAGCATGCGCTCCATCAAGGAGACTTTTGACGCGCCTACCGATTTCGGTTATCCCCACATGAAAGATTAAGGAGGCGCGGCCGCAACGGCCGCCGCCCCGGTTTGCGCGCAGCAGAAAAGACCTGCTCATCCGGCCTCTTTATAACCAAAAGCCCTGTTGCCCATGGCAGCAGGGCTTTTTTTAATATACAGTTAACTTACAAAATACTGTAAATCAAAGTACAATAGCATAAAGGCGTTTTTAATGTTACCTGAATGTTAATAGAAAGTAAATTATTTGTATCTTTGTAGGGAATTTAAAAAGCAGTAGTCATGAAGATGATAAGCAAAATGGCCGCACTGCTGATGGTTTTTATTACCACGGTAGCTATGGCTCAAGAACGAGTAGACTACCAGCGCGAGGGAGACCTCACTAAAGTAAGCTACTATTACGCGGACGGAGAACAGGTTCGCGAGACCGGATACTTCAAAGACGGTAAGGCCCACGGCCGTTGGGTGGAATACACCCGGGATGGCGATGTTCGCATTGAAGCCTACTACCACCAGGGCGAAAAAGAAGGCACCTGGTTTGTATGGGAAAATGACGGCGAAACCCTCTTTGAGCTTACCTACGAGGACAACTACCTGGTAAAAACCCACCAGTGGGCCATTCAAAAACGTGATTTCCTTGCCGAATCCCATTAGATCTTGTTCATCGGCAAGTATTTAAGCGGAACGCCCTCGGGCGTTCCGCTTTTTTTATTTTTACCCCATGATTGCGACGCTATCTCCTGCCAAAACACTTGATTTTGTAAGTGACCAACAACTGGGCACTGCTGAGCCCCCCGCGCTGCTTGACCATAGCGCCGAGGTGATGAACCACCTTAAGGAATGGGGGCCCGAGCAGCTACAAAAGCGCCAAAGCATTAGCGAAGACCTGGCCCGGCTCAATTACGAACGCAACCAGGAGTGGGTCCAAGACCACGGGCCGTCCGCGCCCGTCCGGCAAGCCGCTTTGGCTTTTCAGGGCGATGTGTACCAGGGGCTGGAAGCCAAGCAGTGGTCGCCTGCTGATATGGACTTTGCCCGCGACCATTTGTTGATTTTATCCGGCTTGTACGGCGTGCTGCGGCCGCACGAGCTCATCCGCCCTTATCGCCTGGAAATGGGTACCAAGCTGGCGGTACAAAAAGCCCGCAACCTCTACGCGTTTTGGTCGGCTCCTTTGCGGCAGTACTTCGAGCAGCATATCCCGGCAGAGGAGCCCCTCATAAACCTGGCCAGCCAGGAGTATTTTAAAGCGCTGGAAATGGCCGCCGTGCCGAATCCCGTGGTTCATATCCAGTTTAAAGATGAGAACAAAAACGGCCAGTACCGGGGGGGGGCCTTTCACGCCAAGAAAGCACGCGGCCGGATGGCCAACTTTATCATCCAAAACCGGCTGGATCACCTGGAAGACCTACGAGAATTTGATTTGGATCGTTATTACTATGCGCCCGAGGCGTCGAGCGATCACACGTTTACCTTTTTAAGAGATTACAAGGCATGAGGACTTTTCAACTTGGGGCGCTTAGCGCCCTGTTCTGTCTGGGTATGATGCAGGCATACGGCCAGAAAAACCGAACCAGCTACTATGAAATTGGGGGCGGAGCCGGAGTGGCCACCATGCAAACGGAAGTTTCCAACCGCAGCAGCGTAGAGGCCTTTTATAAAGAAGCCCGCCCGCTGGGTAACGTCTTTATCAAGTATCATTTGAGTGACTGGTTTGGCCTGGGCACCGAAATGAGTTACGGCGCCCTCTATGCCAAGGACGCCAACCACAAAAAGCAGTCGCGCGGGGTGACCAGCCGTAGCCGCCTCTTTCAGGCCAATGCTTTTACAGAGATCCACTTCATCCGCTTTGGCAAATATCACCGGGAAAACCCCTTTACCCTTTACCTCAAGGGCGGGGCCGGTTTCAATACCTGGGACCCGACCGTGGAGACCAGCGTACCCCTGGAGGAGTACTATGAAAAGGAGGTAGGCGCTTACACCGGCTTTGGGGCCTACATAGGGGCCGGTTTCAAATTTCGTCTGGGCTACCACAGCATCCTGAGCCTCGAGCTCCGCAGTGGGGGCGTAGGGGGCAATAACCTGGAAGGCTTGCGCGACACCCGGGCTTCGGCCGCGCCGGGCGATGATAGCTATACCAGTTTTCAGGTGAGCTACTCCTGGGCCTTTTTTTAAGCAAAGGGGCCGCTTCGTTTGAGTAAGACCAGCGGAGGGATTTTCTTTTTACTAACTTCGGACTTTTAATCTGTGGTTTCATGCTCTGTTCTGCTATTTTAGATTTTAAAGTTGCGCGCCTCCTTAAGGCTCTGCCTTCCTGAAGGCTCTCCTGGCCGGCCTTAAAGGCAAGGTTTTCCTGGCCTTTCTTTTCCTGGCGCTCGCTTTTTCCGCACGGGCGCAGTTGTCCGTGGGAATCACGGGTAGCCCCGGCATGGTAAATATTCACAACCAAGCTATCGATCACTTCGAGCCCATCTTCGCCCTCCATTACGGCCTGAACCTGGCCTTCCAAACCAGGCGCTGGCGGTTTTCCACCGGGCTTCGTCACCTCACCCAGGGCGGGAAATCAGAAGTTTTAGAGACTTCCGAAACCAACCCACAGGGATCCGGAGAAACCTTTGATGTGTACCTTCGTACCCGGGCTATTGCCCTTCCTTTAGAGGGAAATTACCATTTCATTCAAAAGGATAAGTCGTCAATTTTTGTGGGAATGGGGGTCTATGTAGGCTATTTTTATGCCCAGCGGCGAGAAAACACCAACATTCCCAAAGGCGGCAATCCCAATACCATAATTAATAACCCGCCCACCCGCTTTACGGACGTAAATTTGTTTGAGGACCTCTACCTCGGGCTTAACCTGGGATTGGGTTGGGATCGCCAGCTCACCGAGCATCTCACCCTGCGGGTTAGACCTAATTTTCTTTACCAGCTCCGGACGGAAAACAAGACATCAAACAACGCAGGGGCTAGCCGGCTCATGACTTATGCACTGGAGATAGGCCTCTCCTACACCATTCAAAACCATAGCAGAGGGCTTTATTAGGGGCTTGTTGATCAGGAAATTTTTTCAGAATTAAAAGGGCACTTAAGCGCTACCTAAAGTCAATCCACCGGTCAAACTTTAGTTATACCCCCGGTGTATTCCCAGGGGTAAATCTCAAAGCAAATACCCTATCACTTCCGCCTGTGCGCCGTTTTGGGATTACGGTGAGAATGCCGCGCATAGCGTGACCCTGTGCCCCCAACCGGGGTTGGTTTGGGGAAACTTCAGCTGGTATAACGGATTTATCGGCCATAGGACAAATCGCCCCTGCCTGCTGGCACGGAATACCAAATTATTTTCCCTTCGTGGAATGGGGGGGGTATGTTATTCTGCCCAATCTTGAACATGGCATTGTTATAATTAAAAAAACCGGACGATGGCCAAAATGGCTTCGTCTCATCCCGACCGCCACCCCAACCGCCCTACAACCAAACCAAAAACCAATTTGGCCCTCAATCCCAGAATTTAGCTTAAAAAT
>CAJXMS010000118.1 GCA_913056475.1 uncultured Bacteroidota bacterium | reverse complement strand
TGCACGCCCGCCACTGCCGATAGCATTTCCTCCTCCAACGGGCAGGGAGATCACGTAAGCATGGGCGCTAATGCCGCCACCAAGCTCCTCCGCGTGGTGGACAATCTGCACACCATCCTGGCCATCGAGTACCTCACCGCTTCCCAGGCCCTCTACTTTCGGGAGGGCGCCACCAGCCCTTTCCTCGCGGGGCTATTGGAGCGCTTCCGCCGGGACGTTCCCTTCCTGGACAGCGACCGCATTTTAAGCCGAGACATCCAGGCCGCCCGCCGTTTCCTCCGCACCCTTCAGGTGGAGCCTACCCTACTTTAATTGAGTATCCGTTCATACGGTTTGCTTTCCGCTCTAAAAAGCCCAAAAGCCGGGCCCGAAAAGGCCAACGCCACGAAGTTATGCGGCTCTTTAATCAGGCACTAGTTTAGGCCTCACCGGCCAAATGTGATTCCGCCCCACTTCATATTTCTTACTTACTTTGTGTCCATGGCAGGAAACACCTTTGGCTCCCACCTTCAGCTCACCACTTTTGGCGCCTCTCACGGCGCTGCCCTGGGGGGGATTTTAGACGGCTTCCCGGCGGGTATTTCGATCGATACCGCCGCCGTGCAGCGAGCGGTAGATCGGCGCCGGCCCGGTCAAAGTAAGATCACCACCCAGCGGAAAGAGGGCGATCAGGTACAAATACTCTCCGGTATATTCGAGGGCAAAACCCTCGGAACCCCCATCGCTTTTCAAATAGGGAATACCGACGCTAAGTCCAAGGATTACGACCATTTGCGGGGCGTATACCGCCCCTCGCACGCGGACCGGACCTACCAATTAAAATACGGACATCGCGATCACCGCGGCGGCGGGCGGGCCTCCGCCCGGGAAACGGTTTGTCGCGTGGTGGCCGGAGCCCTGGCAGCCCAGCTGATGCCCTTCTTGGAAGTAAACGCCTACGTATCTGCGGTAGGGGAGGCAGAAATCCCCCCTGATGCGGCCCTAAACATAGCAAGCCGGGAGGACAATCCCGTTCGCTGCCCCCATGCAGCCACCGCTCAGCGCTTTGAAGAGCTTATCCGGGCGGCCCGGAAAGAAGGCGACACGCTGGGCGGTATCGTTAGTTGTCAGGTTACCGGCCTGCAAGCGGGCTGGGGCGAACCGGTTTTCGCCAAGTTGGACGCAGAGTTGGCCCGGGCCATGCTGAGCATAAACGCCACCAAAGGTTTCGAACTGGGAAGCGGCTTCGCCGCTTCCCGGATGCGCGGCTCCCAGCACAATGATGGCATTAGGCCGGGGCAAAAAAATGCCACCAACCATGCCGGTGGCATCGAAGGTGGGATCACCAATGGGGAAGACCTCTTTTTTCGAGTCGCTTTTAAGCCGGTAGCTACCCTGCTGCGGGATCAGCAAAGTGTAAATCAAGCCGATGAACCCGTCACCGTACAAGGGAAAGGCCGGCACGACCCCTGTGTAGTGCCGCGGGCCGTTCCCATTGTAGAAGCCATGACCTACCTCACCCTGGCTGATCATTTCCTGCGCAGCCACACCGACCGAATAGCACAAATCAACCGCTCTCAAAACAGCACTCCATGAAATTAGCCCTCCACTGGAAAATATTAATAGGACTGGCCCTGGGCATCATCTGGGCATTGCTTTCGGCCTCCCTCGGCTGGTCGGAATTTACCCTGGATTACATCGGGCCCCTGGGTACTATTTTCATCAATTTACTCAAGCTCATAGCCGTGCCCCTGGTGCTTTTTTCCATCATCAGCGGCGTAGCTGGCCTGGGCGATCCCAGCAGCCTCGGCCGGC
The DNA here is from genome assembly GCA_913056475.1 of uncultured Bacteroidota bacterium. Lineage (GTDB taxonomy): Bacteria > Bacteroidota > Bacteroidia > Flavobacteriales > Schleiferiaceae > CAJXMS01. The sequence continues at coordinate 5,220 of CAJXMS010000118.1, read as the reverse complement.
TGGGTGCCAAAACCCTGGCGCTGTATCTGGGCACTACCTTACTGGCCATCACCGTAGGCCTGCTCATGGTGAATATCGCCGCGCCCGGCAAGCTGGTAGACGATCAAACCCGCATTGAAAACCGCATCAGCTACGAGCTCTGGGCCAGGGAAAACGGCAAAACCATTAAAGATGATCGCCGCTTTCTGCAGAATCCACAATACCAGGAAGCGGTAGCGCGGGTCCGTAACCGCGGCACGGAACAAGCCCAGCGCAAGCAAATCGCTGCCGAAATGGAAACCGCTAAGCAGACCAAGGAAGCGGGGCCCTTACAGCCGCTGGTCGATTTAGTGCCCAGTAATATCTTCTCTGCCCTGAGCAGCGGTGGGAGCATGCTCCAAGTTATCTTTTTCGCTTTGTTCTTTGGTATCTGTCTACTTTTTATTCCCCGGGAGAAAGCGGAGCCGGTTACCGCTTTTGTAAATGGTACCATGGAGGTTTTTCTCAAGATGGTAGACCTCATCATGCGCGCCGCGCCCGTATTTGTATTTGCCCTTTTGGCCGGGCAGCTCAGCAAAATGGCGGGCAATAATGTGCAGCAGGTAGTAGAAATTTTTAAAGGGCTGGGATGGTATTCCCTCTCCGTTTTCCTGGGCCTGGTGCTGGTTATGGCCGTGCTGTATCCGCTGCTGGTCAAGTGGTTGGTAAAAGGCCTTTCTTATACCGGCTTTTTCAAAGCCATGAGCCCCGCCCAGACCCTTGCTTTTTCTACCAGCTCCAGTGCCGCTACCCTACCCGTAACCATGGAATGCGTGGAAGACAATCTCGGGGTCGATAAAAAGATCTCCAGCTTTGTGCTGCCCATCGGAGCTACTGTTAATATGGACGGCACCAGTCTCTATCAAGCGGTGGCCGTGGTCTTCCTGGCCCAACTGCACTTTATAGACCTCACCCTGGGCCAGCAGCTTACCATCGTTTTTACCGCTGCCCTGGCGTCCATTGGCTCGGCCGCCGTGCCCAGTGCAGGCCTGGTTATGCTCATTATCGTGCTCGAATCGGTGGGCCTCAATCCTGCCTGGATCGCCATTGTACTGCCCGTAGATCGTATTCTCGATATGTGCCGCACCGCCGTAAATGTAACTGGCGATGGCACGGTATCTTCCATCATTGCGCAGTCTGAACGAATGATCAAGCCACCAGCTCAGCCCGCCCTCAAAAATGCTGCTGCTTCCCAAAACGCAAATTAAAAGACCCCTGGCATGAAAAGATTTTTTAAATACCTCCTTTTTCTCCTCCTGCTGCTTCTGCTGGCGGGCTTTATTCTGCCCTGGATATTTCAGGACGAAATAACCCGCGTAGCCAAAAAGGAGATCAATAACTCCCTCGAGGCGGAGGTAGACTTTGGCAGCGCCTCCCTGAGCTGGTTTAGCCGCTTTCCCTCTATGGCCTTTTCCCTGGAGGATCTGTCGATTTACGGCATCGATGAGTTTGAGGGCCTTCGCCTGGCCCGGGTGGGAAGCTTTTCCCTCAGCCTGGATCTCTGGTCGGTCATAAGTGGTGATACCTTTACCATCCAATCCATCCGTATCAAAGACGCCGACCTGCACGTTCTAATCAATGAGCAGGGAGAAGCCAATTATGACATTACGGGCCACCAGCCGGCGGCAGCGGACTCCAAAACGGATACTGCCACCTCCTCTTTTAAATTGGCCCTCCAGCGCTATGAGCTCAATGATGTAAACCTGATCTATGAAGATCGAGAAGGCGCGATCTACACCGAAATAGGGGGGCTCAATCACTGGGGAAAGGGGGATTTTACCGCCCAGGTTTTTGACCTCAAGACGCATACCGACCTCAAAATGCTTACCGTGGGCTACGAAGGGGTGCAGTACCTGGAGAAAGTAAAGGCCCAGGCAGATATGAACCTTCGTTATTTTACGGAAGGCACCCGCGTACTTTTAAAAGACAACAAACTAAAGCTTAACGCTCTGGCACTCCAATTTGAAGGCGAAGTGGCCATGCCCGCGGATGATATTGAGCTAGACCTGCGTTTCCGTACACCCACGAATCGCTTCAAAAGCGCTTTGTCGCTCGTTCCCAGCCTCTATGCCCGTGATTTTGAAGCGCTAAAATCCAGCGGCGAATTCACCCTTCAGGGCTCCGCAAAGGGGACCTATGGTAGTGACCCCGAACGCTACCCGGCCTTTGACCTGAAGCTGGAAGCGCAGAACGGAACCTTTGCGTACCCGGAAATGCCCACCTCCCTGGAGGACTTTAGCCTGCAGCTTCAGGTGCACAATCCCACGGCCCAACTGGAAGGTACCCAGCTTCACCTGCGCTCCTTTCATTTCAAAGCTGGAACCAGCGAGCTTAAAGGGCATGCCCAGGTGGAGCAGCTCCTTACGGACCCGCTTTTTGATATAGGCCTCACCGGCCAAATGAATCTGGCGGACCTCAATCGACTCATGCCCGATCCCGATTACAATTACGCTGGCTCCCTTCAGACCCAGTTTACCGCTCAAGGCACTTTGTCTAGCCTGGAAAAAGAAGCTTATGATCAGGTAGAGGTGGCCGGCAAACTGCGGGCCGATAGCCTAAGCCTGGATGGGCGGGCCTGGGCTTTCCCGGTAAAAATTCCTGCCGCCCGGATGCAGTTTTCTCCCCAGCGTTTTGCCCTAGAGCGCTTTAGCCTACAAATGGGCCGTAGCGACCTTGCGGCCAATGGGGTTCTGCTTAACATGATGTCTTATGCGCTAAGCGATGAGCTGCTCACCGGACGCTTTTCGGTAAGGAGCTCCTTCCTGGACCTCGATAAGCTCAGTCAATGGGCTGCTGAAACAGATACCACCGAGCCCACCGAAGCGTCGGACACGGCCGCCCTGGAAATTATCCGCCTGCCCAAAAATGTCCAAATGGTACTGGATACGGAAGTGGACTCCCTTCGTTACGATAAGCTCCCTATTCAGCGCTTGCGAGGCACTTTAAACCTAGCCCAGGGGGCCGCCCGTATGAAAAATTTAAAGATGGAAACCCTGGGCGGAGAGCTGGCCCTGACCGGCGCATACGACAGTAAGCCCCAGACCCCCGCCGTAGACCTGAACCTCAAGGCATCGGCCTTTGACTTTTATGAGAGTTACCGGCACTTGACCGTGGTTAAAAAGTTACTGCCCATTATGAAAAGGGTACAGGGCAATTATAGCCTTAGTATGGGGTTTCGCTCCAAGCTTAATCCCGATATGACTCCCGATATGGCCACGGTAAACGGGAAAGGGGAGCTGCAAACCAGCGCCATCAACGTGGGCGGACAGGTGCTGGACCGGCTTTCGGCGGCCTTAAATAACCCGAACCTGGCCAATCAAAACCTCCGTCCCCTACAGGCCCAGTTTGCCATTGAGGATGGCAATTTGGAGGTCCAACCGTTTACCATCAGAACCGGCACGCTGGAAGGGACGGTCCATGGAAAAAGTTATCTCGATGGCCAGCTCGATTATACCATGGAAGTGGAAATGCCCGTTGGCCGTATTAAAGCCCAAAACTTGCTAAGCCAACTCAATTTGACCAGCCGCAGTGGGAAGCTCCCCCTTGAGGTGACCATCGGCGGAACGATGCAGGACCCCCAGTTGAAAACCGACTTTGGCAACCTCGCCAAAAATGCCCTTAAGTCAGCGAAAAAGGCCGTAACTGATAAGGTGAAAGAAGAAGTAGATAAGGCCCGGGCCCAGGCCCGGCAGAAAGCCCAGGCCCTTATCAAAAAAGCAGAGCAAAAAGGAGACGCGCTCATCGCGCAGGCCCAAGCAAAAGCAGATCAGTTGGAAGCAACTGCCCGCCAGAAAGCCCAACAAATAAAAACCGAAGCCGATAATCAGGCGCAAAAGCTCCTTCAGAAAGCGGGCAATAACCCCTTAAAAAAGGCCGCCGCTAAAAAAGCAGCCGACAAGCTGCGCACTGAAGCGGATAAAAAGGCCAGCCAGGTGGTCAAAGCGGCTCAGCAACAAGGGAATAAATTGGTGGCTAATGCCCGCCAGAAAAAAGAAAAATTGGTAGATGAAGCGCAAAAGAAGGCCGATGCGATTGATGATTAGGCAAACCCTGCTTCTGTTTTTCCTGGGCTACATTTGGCCAACGGCCATAACTGCCCAACCAGAGCTGGGGCAATGTGCCGGAGGGGAACAAGACGTCCGGGAGGGCGTGGCTGGTTTTGTAGAAAAAGCCCAAAGCAACTGGCGCCGTGGTAATATGCGGGAGGCCGAGCGCTACCTCAATCAGGCGGTGCGTATGAATGATACCTTCGCCCATGCGCTTTATTTACTGGGGGAAATCCAGTTTCAAAAAGCCAAAATGCGGCAGGCCGAAGCCCTGTGGAAACGCTTGCTGAAGGTGTGCCCGGATTATAAACCCCAAGTGAATTTTTTCGTGGGGGTGATGGAACTGGAAAACGGGAAGCCAGATCGGGCTATCGATTTGATAAATAGGTTTTTGGAAAACCCGGAGAGGGAGTTTGGGCTCGATGCCGATGCCGAACGCACCCTGGCTGAAGCCAAGTTGCGGAAAAAATTGCGGGCTGATCCGCTGCCTTATGATCCAAAACCAGTGGAAAAAGTGAGCACGCAGGGAGATGAGTACCTGGCCAGTATATCTCCGGACCAGCGTTTGCTTTTTTTTACCCGGCGGGCCAAGAAAACCCTCCGACGGGATGGACCAGCTGCCAAGGTGCGCTTCGTAGAGGAGTTTAGCAAGGCCACCCGGCTCAAGAATGGCAAGTTTACGGAAGGAAAGCCTATGCCGGCTCCTTTTAACCAAAAATTCAACGAGGGCGCGCCCAGTATTACGGCCACCATTCCGTGGTGGCATTCCCCAAAAAGCCTAAAAAAGTACTCAAACACTAACCATCTCGTGTTTAAAGACTTCGTCTACTTGTTTCCTTTGCTAGTTTCTAACCTCAACTTGAATATTTTCCTCAATACGCTCATCGGGATGTGTGATTACCGATTCGCCCGACCGTAGCCCATCCACAATTTGAGTTTGCAGACCACTCTGATGTCCCGCTTCTACCTCACGCAACTGCTGGAGATGCGGTGGCGAGAATGGATGACCAACAGTTACGCCAAACGGTGGCTATCGGGTAACGCGTTTTATCGCCTTGAACTGCTGCGTTTCACGCAATCTGATGCCGCCGCCACCGACAACCCCGACCAGCGTTGCGCCCCGAGCCAGCCCGATGCGCATCTCCACAGATGCACG
>CAJXMS010000117.1 GCA_913056475.1 uncultured Bacteroidota bacterium | reverse complement strand
AGTCTTTTTAGACAGAGACAATGCTACTTCATTCAATTTTAAGGTATTTCTCCCACATAAAACAAGTTGATAACCCATTTCTGCCAAGTGTATTGCAGTCGCTTTTCCAATCCCACTACTAGCCCCTGTAATTAAGGCTGTTTTTATTTCTGTGCTCATGTGTTGTTTTTCTGTACTCATTTGTTAGTTATTTATGGAATGTCATGCCCTCTAAAAGCAGCTAAAAGGTAAAACCAATCTTCTGTGTCAAAGTCTATAGCTATGGCACTAATGGCTTTTTTATATCGTGCAACCTGGGTAGTTCCAATCACCGGATGAATTCCTGCAGGGTGTTTCAATAGCCAAGCCAAAAGAAGTGCGTCTCTGCTAAGAGCGTATTTTTTTTCCAATTTAACAAAAGCCTTTTCTAAAATTAATGGATGGGACTGATTTCCTAAAATCCCACCTAAAGGCGCCCAGGCCATAGGTGTAATCTGGTGCAAAAGGCAAAAATCTAAATCTCCATTAAAAAAAGGTTCGTTTGCCTTGAGTGAAATTTCCAATTGGTTCGCGCTAACCGTAAGTTTTTGTTGAATAATGCTGGTCTGAGAAGGAGTGAAATTAGACAGCCCAAAAGACTTGATATAGCCTTTATCTAAAAGTGTTTGAACCGCCTGTTGAATCTCAATGGGATCCATTAAAGGGCTGGGCCTATGAAGCAACAAAAGATCTAAATAATCTGTTTGCAATTCCTCCAAAGAGCGTTGCACACTGTTTATTATATACTGATAGGTATAATCATAATGGTTTGTTTGAGTGTCTCTAGATTTATTTTTAAGCGCAATACCACATTTACTGATAAACTGAACAGATTCTCTTGAAATTCCACTCGCTTTAAAGCCCGATCCAAAAGCAGCTTCTGTAGTGTAATCTCCATAAATATCGGCATGGTCAAAGGTAGCAATCCCTAAATCTAAACAAGCTTCAATTTGTTGTTGATAAGCCTTTGTAGAAAAATTGGCACCCCATTTTCCCCAGGTCATGCAACCTTGAATGGGAGTTGAAATTTTTTTTGTAATTGATTTTGAATTCATGGCAGTGATTTTTGTTTTTACTTCTATAATTTTCTGATGCGTTAGGGATAGCAATGAAAATCTCGTGAAATAAAAGGCTTAAAAATAACTTTGGGCAAAGCGCCGTGAGAAGCTCTTGCCCAAAGTATTTATTTTTTTGGCTTTTATACAACGGATTGTAATGGATAGTCCGGCGACAATTTTTCATTGGCGCAACGCCCAAATACTAATTATTATTCTGAAACAAGTCCGTAAAATGTTGATAAAAATAAGGAATGGTTTCGATGCCTTTTAAGTAATTCCAAATGCCAAAATGTTCGTTAGGACTGTGAATGGCATCGGTATCTAAGCCAAATCCCATAAGTATGGTTTTGCTGCCCAAATTTTTCTCGAACATAGAAACGATGGGAATACTACCGCCACTGCGCTGTGGAATGGCCGATTTACCAAAGGTTTCCTGAAAAGCTTTATCGGCGGCTTGGTATTCAATTCCGTCGATGGGCGTAACGTAGGCTTGCCCGCCATGATGCGGTTTTACTTCTACTTTTACACTCTCAGGTGCCAAGCTTTCGAAATGTTGTTTAAAAAGTTGGGTAATTTCTTTCCAATCTTGGTTGGGCACTAATCGCATAGAAATTTTAGCGTATGCCTTAGAAGGAAGAACTGTTTTAGCTCCTTCACCGATATAACCGCCCCAGATTCCGTTTACGTCTAAAGTCGGACGAATAGAAGCTGTAATGCTTTCCAGACGTTCCCGCACACCCGTTAATTGCTATTGCGGCGATTATTATAAGCGGCCATTTCAGTATCATAATCAATCATCTTCCTCCCGGTTGCGCCGGCGCCCTGCCAGAAGCTCGCAAGGTTCTTGGCATCGTTCGCACCAAGCGACACCAGGGCAACATCGATGACCTGCAGCTCGTCGAGCGCTCGCGGGAGGTGCTGGACCGCCTGCGCGCTGCCGGGAATGAGATCACGGTGTTTGAAAGTTTTACGGGTGGCCTGGTGGCACCGGAAAACGACGATAACCCCTGGGGCTATAAAATCACCTGGAACCCGCGCAACGTGGTGCTAGCCGGGGCCGGTGGCGCGGTAAAATTCAAGCAAGAGGGTAAGTACAAATACATTCCCTACCACATGCTCTTTCGCCGCTCAGAGATCATCGAGGTGGAGGGCTACGGGCGTTTTGAGGGCTACCCCAACCGGGATTCCCTCAAGTATCGGCAGGTTTATGGCCTGGAAAACGTAGATACCATTTTTCGCGGTACGCTTCGCCGCCCGGGCTTCTGTAAGGCGTGGGACGTGCTGGTGAAGCTGGGGATGACCGATGACAGCTACCAAGTGGAAGGAGTAGACCAAATGACGTACCGGGACTTTACCAATCTCTTCCTGGCCTACAGCCCGCAAGATTCGGTGGAGCTTAAGCTGATGCACTTCCTCAACATTCCCCAGGACAGCTCGCTGATGGACCGGCTGCGGTGGCTGGGCCTGTTTGAAGAGCAGCCCATAGGACTGGAAAAGGCCACCCCGGCGCAGGTGCTTCAAAAGCTCCTGCAAGAAAAATGGCAGCTGGGGGCTGAAGAAAAAGACATGATCGTGATGTACCACAAATTTGGCTACCGAACCCCCGCGGGGGAACTCCGGATGCTGGAATCGAGCATGGTAACGAAAGGGCAGGATAAGGAGGAGACGGCCATGGCCCGCACGGTAGGGCTGCCGGTGGGCATTGCGGTGCGCCATGTTTTAAACGGCACCATTCAATCGCCCGGGGTGCAGATCCCCATCAAGCGGGCGATTTATGAGCCCATCCTACAAGAGTTGGCCGGGCAGGGTATCACCTTCCGGGAAAAAGAGATCAAGTATCGCTCGTAGGGAGGTGCGAGGCTAAGGAGCTCGATTTCGCTTATTTCGCCTATTAAAAAACCTGACCCGCCCCCAGCGCCAGGGTCAAATACCCACTAACCCGAGATCAAAATAGCCCATTGGCCCCCATCTAACGGTGGTAAAAAAGAAATGGAAATAGCCGGTAAATCACCGAAAAAGAAATCCTCGTTTTCCGTAATCAGGCATTATAGGGCGGGAGTAACCCGGCAGGCCCGCTGCATGAACCTTCCTTATGGTTGGTAAAGCCGGTTTCACGACTCTATCATGCGCAGTGAAGAATAATTCCTGTGAATAAGCCGGCCCATCCAAAATAAGCCCATGAAAGGATGATGCCTTTAAATGGATAAACCCATATGATTTCGCCCGCCTCGAATCCCCCCCTGTGACCGACGTCCCCTAGCAGTTGCCCGGGAGATCTGATCTTTGCGTGACAAAAAGATAAGCCCATGTACTACCTACAAATAAACACGGCCCTTGATTGGGATACCGCCGAAGCCAAAACCCGCGAAGCCCTCCAGGAAGAAGGCTTCGGTGTGCTAACGGAAATCGACATGCAGGCCACGTTTAAAAAGAAAATAGACCAGGACATTCGCCCTTACAAAATCCTGGGTGCCTGCAACCCTCAAATGGCCTTTGAAGCCGTGGGCGCAGAACCCGAGATCGGCATTCTCCTTCCCTGCAACGTAATCCTGCGAGAACTGGAAAACGGCCAGATCCAGGTGGCGGCCATGGACCCGGAAGCGGCGTTCCAGGTGGTAGACAATCCCGACATCCTGCCCGTGGGCAAGCAAGTACGGGAGATGCTACAGCGTGCACTGGACCGCGTGGCGGCGGCTTAAATCCAGGGATGAAAATCCCGGGTAAGCGCCTGGTAAGTTTCTGAATACTCCCCCTGCTCATCCCGGATGGGCAGGGCTTTTTCATATACCGGGCTAAGCGCCTGCGGGGCTACGGTCCAGGCACTGAGCATCCGGTGAGCGGGGCGGCCCTCTCTGGGCAATACCGACCGGCTGCGGTGTAACTGCCAGCCCTGACCGGGCAGGATCGCCGCCAGGCGCCGGTGCTGATCCAGGGGTAAAATGAGCTGCAAGCTGCCTCTCTCGGCCAGCCGTTTCCGGGCATGCAAAAAGAGGGCTTCCAGCTTCAGGCCGGTCTGATGGCGGGCGCGGTGGCGCTCCGGCGTGCGCGCTTCCTGCCGGGGGTAGGCATGATCAAAATACGGGGGATTGCTTACCAGAAGGTCCCACTTTTGGCCGGAGGCCGGAAAATCCTGAAAGGCCTGGTGGTAAAACTGCAAGCGACCAAAAGCCGGATTCGCAGCGCGGTTGGCAAGCGCCTCCTGATGGCTGGCAAAGTCTATCTCTACCCCGGCTACCCGGGCCTGAGGATAGCGCTGGGCCAGCATGAAGGCCAGCAGGCCGCAGCCACTGCCTACGTCCAATATACGCCGGGCTGGTGCCTGCTTGGCCCAGGCGCCCAGCAATAAGCTATCTGTACCGATGCGCTGGGCACTGCGGTGGTGGTACAGGGCAAATTGGCGCAGTTTAAAAGCCTTCACAATTCGAGAAGCCCCTCCGGGAGTTCTTGCAGGTAAATGGCCTGCTCGGAACGATTGACCGAGGAAATGAAGGCATCGATGGCGGGGATCAGCATGGGCGTACTGCGCTGGTCGTCGGCGATTTGAAATAATGGCTGGGCGCCGCTTTCCTGAAAGCCCTGGACATGGCCCAGCAGGGCGCCATCGTGGCGATAAACGGGCCAGCCCATTACCTCGTGAAAATAAAATTGCTTACCACTCAGGGGCGGCAGCTGCGATAAGGGCAGATAGAGCGATGCGCCTACCAGTGCCGGCGCCGCCTCCGGCCCTACTTCTTCGAGTTGGAGGATAAGCTGCCCGCGGGCATTGACGGTAGAAGCCTCCACAAAAAAAGGAACCAGTTCGGCGTGGCGTTCCACGAGAACCGATTCCAAATGGTGATAAGCTTCCGGCCGGTCGGTATCCAGGGCCGCGATGAGCTCACCCCGAATGCCGTGGAGGCGACTAAAATGCCCCAGATAAAAACAATCTTCCCAGCGCACGGGTGCGGTTATGCGTCTTTTTCAGCCGCTTCCCCGCTCTCGCCGGCATCGGCTTCCGGAGCGCTTTCTTCACCAGCCGCTGCTTCTTCGGCAGGTGCTGCTTCTTCGGCGGGCGCATGGGCCTCTTCAAGGGCTTTTTTACGAGCTTCATTCGCTTCGCGCTCCGCTTCCAGGGCCTTTTTGCGGGCTTCTTCCTGGGCTTTGCTTAGGCCTTCTTTCTTGCTTTCAATTTTCTGAATTTTCTCCTCCATCCACTTGTCAAAGCGCTTTTCGGCCTCGGCTTCATCAAAAGCGCCCTTGCGAACGCCTTCCAGGAGGTGTTTTTTCATCATCACCCCTTTATACTTAAGAATGGCCCGGGCGGTATCGCTGGGCTGAGCGCCTTTCATCACCCAATCCACGGCCTTGTCAAAGTTGAGTTCGATGGTGGCTGGATTGGTGTTGGGATTGTAGCGACCGAGGCGTTCAATCACGCGGCCATCGCGCTTGGCGCGCTTATCGGCTACTACGATTTGAAAGATGGCGTGGCTTTTCCGGCCGTGGCGTTGGAGGCGAATGCGGGTGGACATGATTAATTGTTTTAAAAGGGAACCCGTCCCGGTTAATTAATTTTTGAAAAGGGGGGCAAAGATAGGGATTTCCATCTACCCCACAGCGCCCTGGGCTTCTTTTTAGGGCGGCCTCACCGGCCAAAAGTAAGAGCGGCCCGGAGAAACCTCCCCTATTCTTTGGCTCAGGAGCGTCGAAATGGGGCACTTTGAAAATCCAGGAACCCGGCCCAAGAACCGGCGTCCGCTCAGTTTTCCCGGCCGGATGGCGCCTGCCGGGCTTCCCATTGGTCCAGCGCAGCCTCCATTTTTTCGCGGCCCGCCTCGATAACCTCCGCAGCCCGGTAAAATTCAAACATACCGCAGGTATTACGGGGCACCTCTACCAGCACCTGGGGCGGATAGGCCTGCTCCATCATCCGGATAAGGCGATTTTGCATGTGGTCATAGCTAATCTGGAGAACATCTACGACATTGCTATGTCCACCGGATTCACCTTCGGCCGTTTTATCTTCGGAACGCTCCTCGTCCTTGCTGTCTTGGCGGCGCCAGGGCCAATTGAGGTTCAGCCAATTTCGCTGAGCAGGTTTGGCCATGGCCTGGAGCGGAGAGGGCGCGTTTATATCTACCGCCACTACCAAATTATGCGCGCGCTGCTGGAGAAGGTTAAGCGGCAGGGGATTGATCACCCCGCCGTCTATCAGCTGCCTTCCCCTCTGCTCCACCGGGGTAAATAAACCGGGGATGGAGACGGTGGCGCGCAGGGCTTCAAAGAGATCGCCCTCGCGGAATACCACCTCCTCGCCAGTGGCTACATCGGTAGCGAGGGTGGCAAAGGGCAGGGAAAGTTCTTCAATGCGGTGCCGGCCAGTCATCTCCAGAATGGTATTGAATACCCGCTCCCCCCGCAAAAAACCACGTTTGGTAATGGTGAAGTCCAGTAATTTTAAGATATCGGCCCGGGAGAGATTTTCTAGCCATTCGCGATAAGCGGGCAGGTGCCCACTGGCGTAGAGGCCGCCTACTACGCCCCCCATGGAGCAGCCCACTACTTCGGCTATGGAGTAACCTTTATTTTCCAGGGCCTCGATAACGCCAATGTGGGCCATACCCCGCGCGCCACCAGAGGCCAGTACCAGGGAGACTTTTTGCTTAGGCATGCACTTGCTCAAGGTTTAGGAGTGATTGATGGGAAGGGCTAAGGTAACCATCCCAGCGAAAAACCGGGCGCCATTAGGCCAGGAAGCTTAAGCCATAAGAAGTATTTATCAAGAAGGTCACCAGACCGGAGGTAGGTCGTGCCCCCTAATTTAGATAAGGCCGAGCCATGGCCGTGTTTGGCCTAGCAAGGCCATTCCTTCGGAGAAATAAAGGGCCGTGGTGGCCCTTTTTGGGCCATTTCAGTCCTTTACGGCTCCCCAGCCCATGGCATTGATCATCCAGCGGGGAAGGGGCTTGGCAGGG
>CAJXMS010000116.1 GCA_913056475.1 uncultured Bacteroidota bacterium | reverse complement strand
ACCAAAAACTGGGACGCCCGGCAGGTAGCTCTGCGGAGCTGATCTCCTACGTGAAGGACCGGCCCGGCCACGACCGGCGCTACGCCATCGATGCCAGCAAGATCAAAAAAGAGCTGGGTTGGGAGCCTTCGGTAACCTTCGAGGAGGGCCTGGCCGAAACCATCGACTGGTACCTCAGCCATCGCTCCTGGATGGAGCGCGTCACTTCTGGTGATTATCAGCGCTACTACGAAAAAATGTACGATCAGCGCTAGCCCTATCGCCGGATTCACCTCCTGCCGGGGCGCCTGTCAGGGGCTATTCATAGAGACCCTGGTTAGGCCTCACCGGCCAAATGTGATGCCGGCTGGGATCAGCCCTTTCGACGAGCTAGCAGGAGCCCGTCCCGGAAGGGTAAGATCAGTTTCTCCATCTCTTCGGCTTCCGCTACGGCCTGGTTAAATTTACGCAGCGCAGCGGTTTGCTTATCTTGCACCGTGGGGTCTGCCACCTTGCTATTCCACAGCACATTATCCGCTACCAGGAGCCCGTTGGGAGCGAGCCTCGGGCGGATCAGGGTCCAGTACTCGGGGTAGGAGACCTTATCAGCATCGATAAAGACCAGGTCCCAGGGGCCTTTCAAGTGGGGAATAATTTCCTTGGCATCGCCCAGGTGTTGGTGAATGCACTGGGCTAGCTTAGCCTCTTCAAAATAGCGCTGTGCCCAGGGCGCCAGTTCTTCGTTAGCCTCCACGGTGTGGAGCGCTCCGCCCGGCGCCAAGCCTTCTGCCAGGCATAAAGCAGAATAGCCGGTATAGGTGCCTATTTCCAGCACGTTTTGGGCTTGTTGCATTTGGCAAAGCATAGTCAAAAGCCGCCCTTGTAAGGGGCCGCTGAGCATGCGCGGCCGTAGCACTTTGAGGTGGGTTTCCCGGCGCAACCGGCGCAAATAATCCGGTTCTGCGGTGGTATGGGCCAGGCAGTATTCTTCTATGGATGGGTCAAAGTAACTCATGCTCCGGCACCTGCGCTTGGTAGATTAATTGACCTGCTCGCTCTGGGGCCATTATTTCCCGGGCTACTTCTTGCAGTTCCTCGGCGGTAATGGCTTCTACCTTTTCGGCTATATCCGCAAAAGTGTCAATGGTGTTATGGGTCAGCAGGCTTTTTCCGTAGGAGAGCATCAGGGCGTTGTTATTTTCCCGGGCCATCGCGATTTGGCCCAGCAGTTGTTTTTTGGCCTTGCTTAGTTGCAGGGTGCCCAATTTTTGATCCCGCAGCCGGCGAAGCTCCTTTTGAACCAGTTGAAGGGCCCGGTTTACCGTTCCTGGATCGGTGCCCAGGTATATTCCAAATAAGCCCGTATCACTGTAAGGTTGGTAAAAGGATTCCAGGTGATAAGTAAAACCGTATTTCTCCCGGATATTGAGGTTTAGCCGCGAGTTCATGCCCGGGCCGCCCAGTAAATTGCTCAGCAACATAAGGACCCGGCTTTTGGCATGATAGGCCGGATACGCTTGGAAGCCCAGGATGGCATGGCTCTGGAAACCCGGATGTTGCTCCGTTTTCTGCTGTGGAAGGGTAGGGGGGAGCTCGGTGGTACGCTCCGGCGCCCAGGCCTTATGATGGCCCAGGTACCTTTCCAGCCACTGTTTTAGCTTAGGGCTGCTTATGTTTCCCACACTACTTACCACCATCCGGTTAAGCCCGTAGAGCCGCTGCATAAAGTGTTGGGCCTTCTCCGGTCCCAGTTGTCGTACCGATTGCGGGGTACCCAAGATATTATGCCCCAGCGGGTGCTTCGCAAAGAGCTGATCTTCAAATTCATCAAAAATCCGTTCCGAAGGGGTGTCCCGGTAGGCATTGATCTCATCCAGGATCACTTCCTGCTCTTTCCGGCATTCGTGAAGCGGAAAGGTGCTGTGAAAGGCTACATCGGTAAGGAGCTCCAGGGCCCGGGGGTAATATTCCTTAAGAAAGCTGCTGTACAGCACCGTTTCTTCCTTGCTGGTGTAAGCATTTAGTTCGCCTCCCACGTTTTCCATCCGGCTTAGGATGTGGTAGGCACGTCGACGTTGTGTGCCCTTAAAAAGGCAGTGCTCGATGAAGTGGGCCAAGCCTTCCTCTTGGGGTCCCTCGTCGCGAGAGCCGGCGGCAATACTCAGCCCCAGGTGTGCCACCGGCCGTTTAACCGGTTTATGCACCACCCGTAAGCCGTTGCTTAATTCAAAAATGTCAAATTCCATAATAAGGAGGGCAAAGGTAAGGCCTTGCAAGCCCCATGCGGCACCCGCTCCATACCCTGCCCGGGAGCTCTGGATGCCCTAAGGACCGGGCCCCGGGAAGTGCGCGCTAGGGCCTATTTTTGCTCTCAAGCACCGTAGCATCCATGAAAATATTCAAATTTGGCGGCGCCTCCATACGCGATGCGGCCAGCGTAAAGCGGGTGGCTTCCGTCCTGCAGCAATTTCCCGGGGAAGATATATTGATCGTAGTTTCCGCCATGGGCAAGACCACCAACGCCCTGGAAAAACTTACCAAGAGCTATCTGGAGGGCCATCAGGAAGAAGTGAAGGCCCAGCTGGAAAAGCTGCAAAGCGAACATTTGGCGGTGGTTCAGGAATTGTTCCCCGGCCAGGAGCCCACGGTAAGCAGGGAGGTGGAGGTCCTCTTCACTCAGCTGGCAGTGATCACCCAGCGGCCGCCCGAAGGACATTTTAATGAGGTTTATGATCAGATAGTCTCTTTTGGGGAGCTTCTTTCTACCAAAATTGTGGGGCATTATCTGCATCAAAATGCATTTACCAACCAGTGGCTGGACGCCCGCCGGCTTATTCGCACCGATCAAAATCACCGCTTTGCCCGGGTAGACTGGAACTTTACCCAACGGCTGGTCCGGGAAACCATCCGGCCCGGGCAGCGCTACATCACGCAAGGCTTTATCGGTTCTACCGATGATTACCGTCCTACTACCCTGGGACGGGAAGGATCAGATTACACGGCATCGGTGCTGGCTTACGTGCTGGACGCCGCCGAAGTGAGCAGCTGGAAAGACGTGCCCGGCGTGCTCTATGGGGATCCCAAGGTTTTTGAAAAAACCCAACTGCTGCGCCAAATTAGCTATGAGGAGGCCATTGAGCTAGCCTACTACGGCGCTTCCGTAATTCACCCCAAAACCATCCAACCCCTGCGCCAAAAGGGCATCCCCTTACGGGTGCGGTCTTTTGTGGAGCCCGAGACGCCCGGCACCCGCATTTATGCGAGCGCCAGGCTCGATCCCCTCATTCCTTGCTTTATCCGTAAAGAAAACCAGGTGCTCTTAACGCTGTCCACTCGTGACCTGGCCTTTATCGTAGAAGACCATCTAAGCCGCATTTACAAGCTTTTTCACCAGTACGGGGTGCGGGTAAATCTTTCTCAGAATACGGCAGTGAGTACTTCTTTTTGTATCAATTATGACCCCGTGAGTGTGCCCCCTTTACGGGATGAGCTCAGCAGCGAGTTTGCGGTGCAGTACCAGCCCGGGCTCTGTCTTTATACCGTGCGTCACCACCACCTGGCGGCCCGGGAAAGAGTGCAGGCGGCAGGTGCTTTACTTATGGAACAGCTGGCCGGCCATACCTACCAGGCAGTGGTTAAGCCCTAGGTGACTTAAATCTTTACCCCCAGCCAATTAAGAATCCGCAGCCCCAGGATTTTTAGTGATTTGGAATCGGCGGCGCTGTAGTAGAATTCAGAGCGTTGGTTTTGGCCGCGCTTATGGTAAAAGCGGCCAGCTTCCATGAATTTTCTGCGCCGCGCTTCCTCCAGGTTTCGCTTGGGAAAGTAATCTTGCTCGTAGAGATCATTCAATACGGCAAATACCTTGCGGAGATGTTCTTCCAGGCGGCTACTCATCCCGCCGGTTTCCCGATAGTAGCTATACGTATCGGGCCAGGCGCGGAATTGGGCCCCTTGGCTAAGCAGACGAATCCAGAGGTGCAGGTCTTCTGCGCCCGCGTAGCGCTCCTCTTCGGTGAAGGGGTTTTCCAGCAGCAGGGCGCGCCGCAGCACCGTAGCGGAAGGCACCAGGGGATTGGGCCCTTGCAGCAGTTTTTCCAGGGTTAGAGGAGCGTTGACCGGCCGGCTGCGCTCTCTTCCCAGCCCGAAGGTGTGCACGGGATGGTACAGCACATCGCAGTCCGGCATGTTCTGGAGGGCTTCGTAGCAGCTGCTCAGTTTGGCCTCCGGCCAAATGTCATCCGCGTCCAATAAGGCTATGTAATGCCCGGAAGCCTCTTGTATACCCCGGTTACGAGCGGCACCCAGCCCGGCGTGCGGCTGTTCTACCAGGATCAGGTTTTGTCCGGGGTGTTCGCTTTTTACGGTCGCGAATAGCTCAGGGGTGGCATCGGTACTCCCATCGTTTACCACGATGATCTCCCGGTCGGTAAAATCCTGGGCCAGGGCGGACAGCAGGGTTTCTTCCAGGGTCTCAGCGCCGTTGTAAACGGGAATTACGACGGAAAAGGTGGGGTTCATTGGTTCCAGTATTTGCCGGGAAAAAGATAGCCGCGCCATTTTTTGAGGGGCTTAAGTAAGCGGGCCCAGCGAAGAAAATCGCGCCCATAGCTGATCAAATAGGTGAGGAAGATACGGTAGGGCAGGTGTTTTTTTACGGGAGCAAAGCGCCGGTACAATTGCCGGTTGAGCCGCCAGTTTTCGCGCGTCAAAGCATGATAGGGGAGGTTACCGATCCACCAATTGGCAAATTCACTTTTGGCCGATGAGGCCTCCTGCGCAGCCTCCGGGAGCGCCCCGCTGATGAGGTCATGAATGGCGAGGAGCTCCTGGTATACGGTGGCCCGGCGGCGGGATGCGCTGCGCTGGCTCTGGGTATGGGTGCGAAAATAATTGAGCTCCTGGGCTACGAAGGCCAGGTTGTATTGCAGCAGAAGACGCGCATAAAGGTGCCAGTCGCCATTTAGGCGCATTTTTTCGTCGGCTCCGCCCACTTCCTGGAAGGCGCTGCGGCGGATGAGCAGGCCGCTGGCATTGGGGATGGGGTTGTGATACAAGAGCCAGCGCCGGCAAGCTTCTGGCCCGGCTACTACAAAGTCTTTTTGCCAGGCATCGCTTTGGTAAATAAAGCGCAGGTTTTCCTCGTAACTGTGGAGTTCGTTGCCCTCCTCATCCACCAGCATGGATTGGGCGTAGGCCAGCGCTACGTGGGGATGGCGCTCTAATTGATCTACCAATTTTGCCACCAGGTCAGGGTGGGCATAGTCATCGCTTTCGGCTATCCAGAGGTAGCGCCCCCGGGCCCGGGCAGCGCCGCGATTCCACTGGATAAAGGGGCTGCCGGAGTTTTGTGCGTTGGCTATCACCTGGGCGTGCTCCCTGCCGGCGGCCCATTCTTTGAGAATGGAGAGGCTCTGGTCGGGGCTGGCATCATCCAGGAGGATAAATTCCAGCTGCGGGTAGCGCTGGGCTGCCAGGCTTTCCAGGCGCTGGGGTAGATAGCGCGCATGGTTGTAACAGGGCACGATGACGGAGACCAGGGGCTTCATCGGCGTACTTGTTTTACATGGGGCGCCAGCTCCACCTGGCAGTAGGCGGCCAGTTTTTGGTAAGCCGGTCCGGAGGCCGGTTCATCCATGAGGTCCTCGTAAGCTACCTCGTGATACCTGGGGCCCAGGGAGGTTTTATAACTGCGGCCGGTTTTTACATAGCTTTCCCAAAGCCGCTGCGCCTTGGCTCGGTCCTGGAGGGCCTCTACTCGGGGCTCGCTGCGGAGCTGGTTGCGCGCCATGAGGCTGCGCACCACGCCTTCGCGCTCCCGCACTACGTGCAGTACCCGGGCCCTGGGGAAAAGGGCCAGCCACATGGGGAGGGTGAAGGTATTGCGGGGTTCTTTCCAGCCCCAGCGGGGAGCCTGCCAGCGTAAACAGGCTTTCTGCAGCCGTGTGTTGGTCTTGAAGTGCTCGTGATAAAGGGCTTTGGCGGCGGGATGCTTCCAGTAAATAGGGTCGGGGATGAGCGGCTGGTGCCAGCTTCCACCGGCGGCCCAGAGTACTTGCTGGTTGAGGCTTAAGAAGTGCATGGCCTCGTAGTTGTGGTCTTTGACGACCCCCATGAAAATGCCACTTTTCTCCAGTAGGCGGGCTAGGTAAGAGGTGCCGCTGCGGTGCATACCGATGATGATGAGGGGCGCTTTCACAGGCTTTGCCAATTTTGCGGAATGAAGAGGCCCTGGAGCTTTTTGCGGAAATACTGGCCGTTATGGTAATAATCCCCCTCTTCTACGGTAAATTCCAGCGCATGTTCCACAATGTCGGCCGCCTGGCCGTTAAGGAAGAGGTGGGCGCGCAAATGGTAGGTACCGGGCATAAGCGGTAGTTGGGGAATTTCACAAGTAAAGGTATGGTGGCCGGCCTGGCGGGTAAAAGTTTGGCCGGTGAGGCGGGAGTTGAGGGTGGTGAGGAAGTGTCCGGAAGGGTGAATTACGTTGAGCTGAAGATCTATAGTTCCTTCCTGCCGGGTGTGCACTTGCGCTTCGAGCCGGGCGGGCTGTCCGGTGCGAGGAGGGCAGGGCAGGGCTTCTTTCTCTTGCCCCTCCAGGTTTAGGCTTAGGAAATGCCCCGCGCCATTGCCCCGCCGGTCCGGGCGCTGGTCTAGCCTCACTTGCCGGGCTTTTTGGGTGTATTTTTCCAGGTAATGATCCACTATTTCGTTGGCTTCCCCCACTTTTTGGAGGTGGCCGGCTTCGAGGTGGCCTACGCGCTGACAAAGCTCCCGGACGTGGTGGAGTTGATGGCTCACAAATACCACTGTACGGCCTTCTTCCCGGGTAGCTTCCCGCATGCGCTCCAGGCAGCGCTGCTGAAACTCTACGTCGCCCACGGCCAGTACCTCATCGATCAGTAAAATGGGACTACGGAGGTGGGCCGCCACGCTGAAGGCCAGCCGCACAAACATGCCGCTGCTGTAACGTTTTACGGGCACTTCCAGGAAGGGTTCTACCCCGGCAAAGGCTACTATTTGGTCAAAACGGCGGCGTATTTCCCGTCGCTGCATGCCCAAAATAGCCCCGTTAAG
>CAJXMS010000115.1 GCA_913056475.1 uncultured Bacteroidota bacterium | reverse complement strand
ACCGGGCATTCGCCCTTTTTTCCTTTTTAGGCCTCACCGGCCAAATGTACCAACGCGGCCCCCTCCCCTTTTCCGGCGGAGAAGCCACCCTATACCTCAGTGAGCTGGTTCCCGGGGCTTACTTCCTCATCCTGGACAAAGGCACAGAACGCCACCGCGCCCAGTTTTTGGTAAAGCGGTAGTCCCATCCACTTCCCGTCAGCGCTCGAAATACAAGGACTACAAAATGCGACCGCCCCTGCTACCCAAAAACCCTTGCCGGAGCCCTGTGGGTTATCTCCCGTTCCTGTTTACCTTTGCCTTTTAATGAGCTTTCTCTATCCCGGATTTCTGTGGGCGCTTACCGCGCTGGCCATTCCCCTGGCCATTCACCTCTTTCAGTTTCGCCGTTACCGGACCCTCTATTTCCCACAAACCCAGTTTCTCGAGCAAGTTCAGCAAAACACCCGCTCCCTGCGCCGCCTGCGCCATTGGCTCGTCCTCTTGCTGCGCATGCTAGCCCTGGCCGCCCTCGTATTGGCCTTTGCCCGGCCCTATTTTCCCGCCGCGGGAGGTGCCGCCCCCGGCCAAAAGCAATCCTTTGTCCTCTACCTGGACAATTCCTACAGCATGACCCTCAGCGGCCCGCAAGGCCCCTTGCTCAACCAAGCCCGGGCGCAAGCGGCCCAGCTCCTTTCGTCCCTCCCGCGCCAAGCACAAGTGCGGGTGCTCACCAATGACTTCACCCCCCGCCAGCAGCGCTACCACAGCCCCACCCAGGCCCTCCGCCTCATCGACCAGATCCAGCCCAGCCCCGCTTACCGCTCCGGTACGGCCATCCAGCAGCGCATTAAGGCCTCCCGGCCAAATGTGGATCTCCCCGACTCCAGCCAGGTCCAAGTTTTTTGGTTTTCCGACTTCCAGCGGCAGCCGTTTGGCCAACTGGACTTCGCCAATAGCTCCCAGTGGCGCCATCACCTCATCCCCCTCCGGCCCCACACCCGGGAGACCAACCTAAGCATCGACTCCCTCTGGTGGGGGCGTCCCGTACTCCAACCCGGCTTTGAGCAGACCCTCCACGTCCGCGTGCGCAATCACGATAGCAGCGCCGTCAAAGACCTGCCCCTCAAAACCCGGATCAACGGACAGCTCGTAGGCAGCGCTACCCTTACCGTACCAGCCCTCAGTACTGCCACCGCTACCTTTTACTACACCCCACAGAAGATGGGGCATTACCGCGGCCGGGTGCAAATCGAAGGCGAATCCATTCCCTTTGACAATACCCTCCACTTCGCCTTTTCCACGCGCGAACCCACCCGGGTAGTTTCCCTGGGCCTGCAAAGCGAGCTGCCCCTGCTCAAACAGCTCTATGCAGACAGCCTGTTCCAGTATCAATCCTTTGCCCTCAACAATGTAGACTACGGCGCCCTGGCCGAAGCCCAGCTGGTGCTGCTCCACACCCGCCAATCGCCCAGCAGCGGACTGGTAGAAGCCCTCCAGGAACGCCTGGCAGAAGGGGGGCACCTCTGGCTGGTTCCCAGCCGCCGGGAAAGCAGCACCCGCCAGTGGCTAAAGGTCCTCCAGCTTAAACCCGGCCCCGCTGCCTTTCGGCCCGATACCCTCCGCGCCCGCACCATCCATTCCCAGGACCCCTTCTACGAGGGCGTTTTCGAGAGCCCCCCGGAAGATGCCCGCCTGCCGCGGGTTTTCGGCTACTATCCCCTGCCCCGGGAAAAGCGGCGCCCCCTCTTAAGCCTGAGCAATGGCGATCCGCTGGTGGCCTATTACCCTCAGGCAGCCGGTAAAATATTCCTGAGCGCCGTTTCACCAGCGCCGGAAAGCAGCGCTTTTTACCGCCATCCCATCGCGGTACCCCTCTTGCTCAACGCCGCCCTTTTTCAAGCCGCCTTTCCCACTCCTTACCTGCGCGCCGGCCAAAAAAGCGCTTTCCTGAGCTTTCCCAGTCCTACTCAAAGCGAGCAGGCGGTTCATCTGGAAACACCAAAAGGGGAGCTTATCCCCCCGCAAAGGCAAGCAGCCGGGAAACTTAAAGTTTTTCTCCCCCCATCACATTTGGCCCCCGGCCAATACCCCCTGCGCCTGGACACCGTACTCCTGGGCTATGCCGCCGTCAATGGACATCCCCAGGAAAGTATCCTGCGCTACCGGAAGCTGCAGCAAGGGCTTAACAAGCAAGCGAGCGCCCCCACCGAAGGCAGCGAATGGCCCCAGCAAATCGAAGCAAATTTTCAAGGCGAACCCCTGAGCAGCTGGTTTATCGGTATTGGTTTGCTCCTGCTGCTCCTGGAAATGGCCACCCTCAAATTTTGGCGATCATGAAAAAAGAGGCCCCCATCAAGTTAAGCCAGGTAACCATCGTAGATCCCGGCGGGCCCCATCACGGCACCTGTACGGATGTTTATCTGAGCCAAGATCAGATCTTGCGCATAGGGGGCGAAAAAGCAGCCGCGGAAACGGTAGCCGCAAGCCACCTTCACTTAAGTCCCGGCTGGATGGATCTGCGGGTTAATTTTCGCGATCCCGGCGGGGAAGACAAGGAAGATCTCTCTACCGGCTGCCAGGCCGCCCTTAGTGCCGGTTTTACGGCCGTGGGCCTTTCCCCGGAGCTGCAGCCCGTGACCGACCATAAAGCGCAAGTAGAGTACCTCCTGCATCAAAACGAAAAAACGCCTCTCCAGCTCTTCCCCTTTGCCAGCCTCAGCCAGGGCCTGCAAGGCACCGACCTAAGCGAGATGTACGACCTCCACCGGGCCGGAGCGGTGGGCTTTAGCCACGGTACCCAAGCGGTAGAAAATAGTGCCTTGCTGCGGCTGGCCCTGCTCTACGCCCGGGAATTTGCCCCGCCCCTGCACCTTACCGCCTACGATGCCACCCTGCGGGGAAGTGGACAAATGCACGAAGGCCCCATGAGTACCTGGCTGGGCATGAACGGCCTGCCCGTGCTTAGCGAAACCGTAGGACTCCTGCGCAACCTCCACCTGGCTGAATACGCGGAAACCGGTATCCACTGCCAGCGCATCAGTTCTACCGCCGAACTGGACATCCTGCGCCAGGCCCGGCAGCAGCAGGAAGGCATCACCGCCGATGTAAACCTGGCCAACCTCCTGCTGAGCGATGAAGACCTCCACGCCTACAACCCCGACCTTAAACTACTTCCCCCGCTACGCAGCAGCCCCGACCGGGAAGCCCTGCGCCAGGCCGTGAAAGAAGGCCTGCTGGCCGTGATCACCAGCGATCATCAGCCCCACCGGGAGGAAGATAAGTTTTGCGAGTTTGAGCGGGCCGCCTGGGGCGCAGCAGGAATGGAAACCTTTTTTGGGGCCCTCTGGGCTGGCCTGCAGGAATCCTTTACCCTGGCGGAACTCATTCCTCTTTTTAGCCACAATCCCCGCCGCCTACTGGGCCTGCCCGTGCCCCACATTGATGAGGGCGCCCAAGCTGACCTCACCCTTTTCGATCCCCGGCAGGAATGGCAGCTCTCTGCCGCCGAAGCCCAGAGCCGCGCGGCCAACAACCCCTGGCTGAACCAGCCCCTGCGGGGGCGGGCGGTGGGCGTGGTGAGCAAGGGCACTATCCTCCTCTGGAAAGACCGCCTGCGATGATCCTGGGCTACGAAGCGAAGCGGATATTTCACAACCGCAGTGGCCTGGGCAACTACGGCCGTAACCTGATCCGCGCCCTGGCACAGCACCAGCCCGATAATCAGTATCTTCTCTACAACTATAAGGCGGGCCCCATTTCCTTTGCGCCGGGCCCCGGGGTCCACGAGATCCGCCCGCCCCAAAAAGGCGCTCTGCTGGCTCAACTCTGGCGGCAGCGCCTGGTCAGTGCGCGGGCCGCCCGGGATGGGGTGGGCATTTTTCACGGCCTAAGTGCCGAGCTCCCCTACGGATTGCCCGCCCGGGGCATTCGCTCGGTAGTGACCGTGCACGACCTCATTTTTAAGCGTTTTCCCCATTACTACCAGCGGGTAGACCGCAACCTCTACTTGCGCAAGCTGCGACATGCCTGCCGCATAGCCGACCGCGTAGTAGCTGTAAGCCGGCAAACCCGGGCCGATCTTGTCCATTTCCTGGGCGTACCCGCTGAAAAGATCCTGGTGGTACATCAGGGTTGTGCACCCGTTTTTTGGGAAGAACAAAAACAAGCCGGCGCCGCGCTCCACCAGCGCTACCAATTACCCGCCGAATACGTACTCTTCGTAGGTACCCTGGAGCCCCGCAAAAACCCGGTACTGGTGGCCCAGGCCTGTGCCCGGCTCAAAATACCCCTGGTACTGGTGGGCCGCGCTACCCGCTACTGGCAAAAGTTCCTGCGCCAGGCCTCTCCTGCCCAGCATAAAATCTTACACCACCGGCAGGTAAGCGCCCTGCCCGACCTGGCCGCCCTGTACCAAAACGCTCAGTGCCTGGTGTATCCTTCCCAATTTGAGGGATTTGGCATCCCCCTCCTGGAAGCCCTGGCGGGTGGTACACCGGTGATTACCGCGCGCAACAGCGCCCTACCGGAAGTAGCGGGCCCGGGCGGCCTCTTCCTGGACGAGATAAGTGAAGAAACGCTGATCGGAGCCCTACAACTCCTTTGGCGGAAGCCGGAAAAAAGAGAGGAGCTGGCCGCGGCAGGCCGCGGCCATGTGCAACAATTTACGGATGCCGTGCTGGCCCGGCAGTGGCAAGGGCTGTATCAAGAAATGCAGGCCCTATGACTCCCATCAGTGCCGTGATCATAACCCGTAACGAAGCGGACAATATAGCGCGCTGCCTGCGTTCCCTGGCAGGCGTAGCGGAGGAGTGCCTGGTGCTGGACAGCCAGAGCGAAGACGATACGGTAGCCCAGGCGGAGGCCCTGGGGGCCCGCGTCATTTCCGTAACCTGGCAGGGCTACGCGGCTACCAAGAATCAAGGAAACCGGGAAGCTCTTTATCCTTACATCCTGTCCCTGGATGCGGACGAGGCCCTGAGCCCGGCCTTGCAAAGCAGTATTAAGGCCGCCAAAAAGGCGGGCCTCCTGGGCGCTTACCAAATAAACCGGCTCAACTTTTACGAAGGCCGCCCTATCCGCCACGGGGGCTTTTATCCGGACCGCAAGATTCGGCTCTTTAACCGGGAGGAAGCACGCTGGGAAGGGCATTACGTGCACGAAACCCTGCAGGTGAAGCCGGGAGTGACGGTACAGCACCTGCCGGGCGACCTGCTGCATTACAGCTATGCGCACCGCCGCGAACACCAAGAGCGCCTGCGCCGCTACGCGCAACTGGCGGCCGCCCGTTTGCACGGCCGGCCGGGCCTGTCCTGGAAAATGTGGCTGAGCCCCATCTGGCGGTTTTTGCAAACCTACCTCTTACGCGGGGGCTTTTTGGATGGAACTGCCGGATTTCACCTGTGCCGGCTTACCGCCAAAGAGGTTTTTCTGAAGTACCGCTGGGCGCGGCAAAAAAAGGCCCCATAAAAAAAGCCAACGCCCTTCCCTCCAGGGGAGCAGCGCTGGCTTGATGTCTTTTAAAGCTTAATATTAACCCTTACCCTGGTAACGATCATAAGCTTTCTTCCCACCGTAGGCCGCGCCGGCGGCCGCCAGCAGGGCGATGCCGCCGAGGGGCGCGGGATTGTTACTGCCCGGTGGGGGCGGTGGGCCCTGCTGCGCCAACAGACTTCCGCTGGTGGCTAAAAAGGCGAGGAGCAAGAGGGTTCTCAAAGTTTTCATGGCGGGTGTTTTTTAAATTTTAAAAGCGCTTTATTTCAGGTATACTTTGTGGTGGGTAGTAGCTCCGGACCGGGTTTGGGTTTCCAAGAGGTACACGCCCGCCGGCAAGTCGCCCACGGCTATTTCGTGACGGCGCGTACCGGGCGCCGCCCGGCGGAGGGTCCGCCCACTTAGGCTGCGCAACGTGACGGTTTCCAGCGGGCTGCTTTGCAGGCGGCTGTCTACCACCAGCGCGTCGCCCCGCTGGAAATAGAGGAGCTCCCCGCTCCGGGCTTCTTCGCGCCCCAGGCCCGCGAAAGGTTTGCTGCTGATGAGCAGGTACAAGCGATCCCGAATGGAGCCCGTTTGGTTAACCGCGAAGCGGTAATCGTTTTCCCGCAGGTTGGTAAGGGTCCCCTGGGCGCTATCCAGCAGGGCAATGCTGTGCCCGGGCCAGTTGTCCAGGGAATCCAGGGCGATGGTGTAGCTTCCCTTTTTACCGGCATCGAGGCCGAGGGGGATTACCTTGTCGTCTTTGAGGTCTTGATCGAGGGCCTGGATGGCCAGTTCTTCCGCGCCAAGGATGGAGTAGAAAGCAATCTGGGGATTACCTTTGAGTTTGGTGCCATCGTAGAGGCGGTCCTGCCCATCGGTGGCCTGCTCCAGCAGGCCCACCAGGAGACGATCGGGAACACCGCTATCCTGCTGAGCGCGAAGCCAAACCCGCTGGCGGGTATCGAGACTATCTTGCTTGAAGAATTGGGTATTGTTTCCTGTTACCCGTTGATCGTTTTCAAAGGTGACGTCAACGGAGCCATTCTTGGCCACCTCTACGAAAAAGCCCTGCATGGCAGCGGTATAAGCATTGGGGGTCTTACTACCATTGCCTGAGCTCGTACCGCCGGTGGAATTCCAGGAGGCATAGTCGCCATTGGTAGGGTTGCTAAAGTTGGAAACATGGTTCCAGTAATGGATCGTACCGGCTAAGTCGCTGTTGTCGTTTACAAACTCCGCGTTGTCAATGGCAGAAGGATAGGGATTGCCCGCCAGAATAAAATCCCCCACATTTAAATTACCAGCGGAGTAAGTAATGGGGCCATTGTGAATGCTGCCCGCAAAGGTGCGCGCTTCCGAGATATTGCTGGTCCCCAAGTTTTCCGGAGTGGTTATGAAGCCCCGGCCGGCTTCAAAAGTATAGCTGGATGTTATCTGGCTCCAGTTGGCCAGGGTGCTGGGATCGCCCGGAGTCCAGTTGTACCAATCACCTGGGGTGGTGTTGCCAAAGACATCACCCATGGTTTCCCCACTTACCGGACTGCTCCAGTATTTGAAGGCGGCGGGATTGGGATAAAGGGTTTGGTTGGTAACCTTAAACGTTCCGCTGCCTTGATTGGAAGTGGCGGAACCCTGCACCAGGCAACCATTATCAGCAATGGTAAGGGTCCCCTCGTTGTTTATATCGCCGGTGGTAAGGG
>CAJXMS010000114.1 GCA_913056475.1 uncultured Bacteroidota bacterium | reverse complement strand
TGCAAAAAAAACCCCGCTGGAGGGCGGGGAATTATGGGTGGAGCATATCGGGCTCGAACCGATGACCTCCCCGCAATCCTGCGGGGCGCTATAGCCAACTGAGCTAATGCCAAAAAAATCCCCGCTGGAGGGCGGGGAATTTTAGGTGGAGCATATCGGGCTCGAACCGATGACCTCTACACTGCCAGTGTAACGCTCTAGCCAACTGAGCTAATGCCCCTTATTTTGGGAGCGCAAATATACAGTTTTTGGAGAAAGAACCATCAATTAGACACGCTGTCCTTCTTTTGAGGAGGCGATGAGCCATTCAATATACCGGCGGCTTTTCTTTCGTTTAATAGCCCTTTCTCGTTTCCGGGCGGCTTTTAGATCGACGAATGACTCGGTATGAACTACGCGCCAAGGCTTGCCCGCCCGGGTACTTGGGGTGGCCCCCAGATTGTGATGATAGAGCCGGTGGTCCAGGTCTACCGTAGAGCCGACGTAATATTTATGAGTCCGCTCAGAATACAAGATATAGACCAGGGGAGAAGCACTCATAGGTTTAAACATTAAGAGCCCTTAAGCAAATGATAAAGGAGCCATTAAAAATAAAAAATTCAATGCAAGTCCTTTGCTTTTTTTAAGATCTCTCCATAAGGATGGGAATGCCAGAAGCGAAAAGAGCGGGTGGAGCTACCGCCCCAGGCTAAACCGGTCTAATCCGAAGATTAGAGAGGGGAGTATTTATTTAAAAGGAGAAGGAAAGCCCGCTGTTGTTTGATTGGGAACAGATTTTAGCGGGCTCGAACCGATGACCTTCCCGCAATCCTGCGGGGCAGGCCCCGCACTTCTGCGGGGTAGCTCTTTCTCAGAGCGGGCCACCGGGTATTAATGTTTTAGCAAAGAAAGCAGGCTTCCCATATACTTTCACAAACTTTAAGACGGGTACCCTCCAGAAGCCTGGTCCCACTGCTGATGGGCCCCTGGGGAGCCTTAATTTAGGAGGGAGTAAAATAGATGGATCATGAGTAAGAAGCCTAAGTGTCCAAACTACACTTTTTCTATATTTGCTGGGCATAGCTTTGCCCCATGGCCGCACGTATTCTCTCATCGCTGTTCGTTTTTATAGCCGGGCTTAATCTCACCGCTCAGGTGGCCCTCCACGGGCTCAATACGCCTTTGAACCTGGAGCCCGACTCTACCGTGCTTTATCCGCGCGATTATCTCCCCGACCAAAAGCTACGGCACGTCATCGTTCCGCAGGGCCTTACCGCCAGCCGGCTCGATTCCCAGCGTATCCTCCTGCAGGGCAATCCCATCCATAAGCTTAGCACCCTCCGACTGGTTACCCCCCAGGACACCAGCGATTTGCTCCTGATCGCCTCTGCCCGGCGCCCCGTCACTCTTGAAATTCCCACCGCTAACCTCGGTTGGGACTCCCTGCGCCTCATCGGCGATTTTAACAACTGGAACCGGGGAAGCCGCCTCTACCCGGCCGGAAAAGATACCCTTCGCATCGATTTACATTTGGCCCCCGGCCGCTATCCCTACAAGCTCTACCGCCAGGGCGAAGAAAAGCTAAACCCCGCCAATCCGGACACCGTGCCCAACGGCCTGGGCAGCTTTAACAACCTCCTCACCGTACCCGGCGATTCCCTACCCCTGGGCCGCCCCAGCCTGGAATTCCAGGACAGCGGCGTGGTACTGCGCACCCTCGAGCACCCCTTGCAGTACCGCATTTTTTGGAACAATCAGCTGCTGGAAGTCCCCTGTACCCGCTCTCTGCGCCCTACTTGTTCCATTGACATTCCCGCTGCTGCCTATGCGCAGGAGCGCAGTTATCTGCGCATTTTTAGTTTTCGGCCTTCGGCCAAAGGAGTGGATCGCCTCATCCCGTTACAGTATGGCCAACCCGTAACTTCTTCCGCCCACCTTAGTCGCCAGGATTGGCACCAGGCCCGGTTGTACTTTTTAATGGTAGACCGCTTCGTGAATGGCGATACCAGCAATGACCGGCTCACCCCGGGCGATTCTATTCATCCCAAGGCCAACTATTACGGCGGCGACCTCGCCGGGGTGCGTCAGAAAATTCGCCAGGGCTACTTCGATAGTACGGGCGTTAACACCCTATGGCTATCGCCCATCACCCAAAACCCCCTGGACGACTGGGGCTATTGGGACAAAGGCGCTGTCAAAAGCACCTTCAGCGGTTACCACGGCTATTGGCCCATACGAAGCAAGCAGGTAGATTTTCGTTTTGGCGATAGCGCCACCTTCCGCGGCCTTTTGGATCAGGCCCACCAGCAAGGCCACAATGTGCTCCTCGATTACGTGGCCAATCACGTGCATCTACAACATCCCATTTACCAAAAACACCCCGAATGGGCCACCGAGCTGTATCTGCCCGATGGCAGCAAAAACACCGAAAAGTGGGACAGTCAGCGACTCACTACCTGGTTTGACGATCACCTCCCCACCCTGGATTTACGGCGCTGGGAAGTGGTAGACCCCCTGGCCGATAGTGCCCTCTACTGGCTTACCCAATTTCCGCTCGACGGCTTCCGCCATGATGCGACCAAACACATTGACGAGCTCTATTGGCGAACCCTGACCCGCCGCATCCGCCTCCGTACCGATAGACCCATTTATCAGGTGGGCGAAACCTATGGCGCCCCGCAGCTCATCAACAGTTACCTCAGTACGGGCATGCTCGATGGGCAGTTTGATTTCAATCTATACGATGCCGCCGTTCAAACCTTCGCTAAGAGCAAAAACCTCCCCCAGCTGCGCCAAACCCTGCAAGCCAGCCTGGAAACCTACGGTTATCACCACCTGATGGGCAATATCAGTGGCAATCAGGACCGCAGCCGCTTCATCAGCCTGGCCAGCGGCCAGGTAAAATTTGACGAAGACCAAAAGCTGGCGGGCTGGGAGCGCCAGATCGGCAAGCCCGATAGCAGCGCCTACCGCCGGTTGATGCTCCTGCACAGTTTTAATTTCGCCATCCCCGGCCTGCCCGTGATCTACTACGGCGACGAAATAGGCATGCCCGGCGCCAATGACCCCGACAATCGGCGCATGATGTATTTCCAGGATTGGTCGCCAGAAGAACGCATGGTGTATCAGCAAGTGCAGCATCTCAACCAGTTGCGCGACACCCTGCTGCCGCTTATTTATGGCGACACGCGCACCGAAATCCCCCAGCCCGGCTTGCTTAAGATCACCCGTCGCTACGGGCCTCAAGAGCTTACCATCTATTTAAATACAAATCAGAAGCCCGTAGATTTGGCCTTACCGGGCGCCGGAGAGATACTTCGGCCGGGCCGGGTGTTGGCCTTGCCCCGAAATATCAAAAAACCCTGGCGGCTTTCTGGTCTGAGCGCCCTCTATTTTTATCAACCCCAAATTAACCAACCATGACGCCTCGCTTAATTTTCCTCGCTTATCTGGCGAGTCTATTCCTGGGTAGTGCCTGCCAAAGCCCTGCCCCCCCAAAAAAGCAGACTTCCCCGGCGCCTGTAGAGGATACCACCGCCTACGAGCCCCGTGCCCCCCAGTGGGCCGCTCAGGCCACCATTTACGAGGTCAATATCCGCCAGTATACCCCGGAAGGGACCATTAATGCTTTTCGGGAGCACTTGGGCCGGCTGGACAGTATGGGAGTGAAGATCCTCTGGATTATGCCCGTACAGCCCATCGGCAAAAAAAACCGCAAAGGCCCCTTGGGCAGCTATTATTCCATTCGCGATTACACCGCCATCAACCCGCAGTTTGGCTCCCTGGCCGATTTTAAGGCCCTGGTGAAAGAAGCCCACGAAAGGGGCATGCACGTAATTCTCGACTGGGTGGCCAATCATACCGCCTACGACCATCCCTGGACCCGCCAACACCCCGATTGGTACACCCGCGATAGCACCGGCGCCATCGTTTCCCCGGTGGCAGATTGGAGCGATGTAGCCGATCTCAACTATCAAAAACCGGGCTTACGCAAGGCCATGCGGGACGCCATGCGGTTTTGGGTAGAAAAAGCCGGTGTGGACGGCTTCCGCTGTGATGTAGCCATGATGGTACCCATGGATTTTTGGGTAAAAACCCGCCGCAGCCTCGATTCCCTCAAGGACGTATTTCTGCTGGCGGAAGCAGAAGGCCCCGCTTTTTACCAGGCCTTTGATATGACCTACGGGTGGGAGCTCCATCATTTAATGAACGAAACCGCGCAAGGAGAGAGCAGCCCCGCGAGGCTCATGGATTATATCCTGCATTCCGATAGCGCCCATGGTCCGGCTGATCTGCGCATGTATTTCACCACCAATCACGACGAAAATAGCTGGAACGGCACCGTTTTCGAACGCCTGGGTGCCAATCATCGCAATTTCTTTGTCCTGGCCGCTACCCTGCCCCACGGCATGCCCCTGGTGTACAGCGGCCAGGAAGCAGGCCTGGATAAGCGGCTTCGCTTTTTTGACAAGGATACCATCCCCTGGGGCCAGCGCGACAGCCTCTACCAATTCTATCACGACCTGCTCCATTTAAAGCGGAGCCACCCGGCCCTTGTTAACCAAACAGAGCTGACCCATTTCACTTCCCTGCGGGCCGACAGCCTCTCCCAGGGAACCCGGCTACTCGCCTACGAAATGCGCCGCGGCCAGCACAAACTACGGGTCTACCTCAACTTTGGGGAAAGCAGCACGCCGGTATTGCTCAACAGTACGGCGGAAACCTGGTATAACGCCCGCAGCAATCAGCTCCTTCCCGCGGCAAGCAAAAGGATAAGCGTACCGGCCCACGGCTACCGTTTGCTCAGCAGTGTGAAAACCCAAATTCCCGCGCTTTGAAACTGGCCCTTATCGCCCATGACGGCAAGAAAGCCGAGATGGTGGCCTTTATGCGCGATCATATGGAACGCTTTCGCCGTGCTGATATCGAGTTGGTAGCCACCGGCACTACCGGCAGTCACGTGGCGGGAGCGGGCCTTCGCGTTAATAAGGTGCGCTCTGGCCCTTACGGTGGCGATGCCGAAATAGCCAGCCAGGTGGCCCGGGGAGAAGTGGACGCCGTTTTCTTTTTTCGCGATCCGCTGGATAAGCACCCTCATGAGCCCGATATCCTCATGTTGATGCGCATCTGCGATGTGCACAACGTGCCCCTGGCCACCAACCCTGCCAGCGCCAAACTCATTTTCCAGGCCCTGGTACAAAATCCCACCTAAACAATTATTATGGCAGCAAGCAACTCCGCTTCCCAAGAAAAGCCCGGTTTATCGCTCCTGGGGATCATCAATCTCAGCATGGGGTTTCTGGGCATTCAGATGGCCTTCGGCTTGCAGAATGGCAACGCCAGCCGCATCCTCAGCAATTTTGGCGCTGATGTGCACCAGTTGAGCTGGTTTTGGATTGTGGCGCCGCTTACGGGACTGTTGGTACAACCCATTGTGGGCCATTTTAGCGACAAGACCTGGACGCGTATGGGCCGGCGCAAACCCTTTTTCCTCACCGGGGCCATCCTGGCTTCTTTGGGGCTTATTTTCCTGCCCAATGCCAATATCGTAGCGGGCGAAAGCCTTCAGGCCATCCAGTTTATTGGCATCTCAGTGATCCTCTGGATTGCCATTGCCTTTCTGGCCTTGATGGATGCCTCCGTCAATATTTCCATGGAACCCTTTCGGGCCCTGGTAGGCGATATGCTCCCCCGCCGGCAGTCCACCCTGGGTTTTAGCGTGCAGACCATCCTCATCAGCGTAGGTGCCATTATCGGGTCCTTTTTGCCCTGGGCCTTTACCAACTGGATGGGCATCCCCAACGTGGCCGAGGCAGGTACCGTGCCGCCCAACGTGGTCTGGTCTTTCTACAGCGGCGCCCTCATCCTCATGGCCACCATCCTCTATACCATAGCCACGGTAAAAGAGTATCCTCCCGCCCAATTTGAAGCTTTTCAAAGTCCCGAGCCCCAAGATAAACCCCCGGAAAAGAGCCGCGGGATGAGCGATATTTTCCGCGACCTGCTGCGCATGCCTACCCGAATGCGGCGCCTGGGGCTGGTGCAATTTTTCTCCTGGTTTGCGCTTTTTACCATGTGGGTGTACACCACTTCTGCCCTGGCCACTCACCAGTATGGGCTTATGCCCACCGATACCCATTCTGAGGCATTCAATGAGGCCGGCGATCATGCGGGCTTTCTCTTTGGCTGGTACAATTTCTTCGCCCTGGTCTTTGCTTTCTTGCTCACTCCCTTGGCGCGGGTCACCAGTCGTAAGTTCACTCACATCCTGGCCCTCATCTGCGGGGGCCTGGGGCTTTTATCCATCTATTTCATCATGGACCCTCAGTGGCTTATTCTCAGCATGGTGGGCATTGGTTTTGCCTGGGCCAGCATCCTGAGTATGCCTTATGCCTTGTTGGTTGATTCGCTTCCTCCCCGAAAGATGGGCGTTTACATGGGCATTTTCAATTTTTTCATCGTTATTCCCCAGATTATTAATGCCCTGATCGGTGGTCCCATCATCAACCTCTTTTTTGATGATTATGCGATCTATTACCTGGTATTCGGGGGTGTCCTCTTTATCCTGGCGGCGCTTTTCACCCTCCGCATCCGGGAGCCTTTATTTGGCGAGAAAGAGGTCTTGGACCGGGAGGCCCATTAGGGATGGCACGCCTAACGGCTTACCGCGCAGAGCGTTTTCTCCACGCCGCTGGCCCCTTGAGGGTGGTAGTAGCGCAGCACTATGATGTAGTTGCCCCGATTTACCAGCTGGCCTTCATCACTGCTGCCGTCCCAGCTAAAAAAGCCTTTCTGGCCCACGGGCACCTGCTTCGCTAGCTGCCGTACCAGCGCACCACTGGGGGCATATACGCCGAGGTCTACCACGTAGCCAGGCTGCGGAAATTGGTAGCTTATCTGGGTCTGATCGTGATAGCCATCTTGATTGGGCGAAAGGACCTCTGGTTCTGCGCGGAGCTTCATCCCAAAACGGGTATCAAAACGCTGCGAATTCTCGTAGCCCGGGGTGCCAAAGTTTACCGTGGCTGCCGCGCTGGTCCAGTTGTTGGCGTTTTGGGTAGGCAGCGCCCGGCTTTGTCGCTCCAGGCTTACGCCCTCGGTCTCTTCCAGCACCGGCAAGTGCCAATCTTCCTGGTAAGCGAGGTGGTCCACCAGGGCCAGGCGGGCCGTGTAAAGGGCTACGGTCCCTTCATCATTGGGCCAGCTGGGTAAGTCGCTTACCTCTACCAGCGTTTCCGG
>CAJXMS010000113.1 GCA_913056475.1 uncultured Bacteroidota bacterium | reverse complement strand
CATCTCGGTCGGCGGCGTCGCCGTCTCGCTCGGGGTCGTCGTCACCCAGTTCCTCGCGGGGCTGAACTACAACTACGGCGCGGAGTTCGGCGACCTGGGGACGATACTGGTGACGGTCGGCCTGACCGTCGGATTCACCATCTCCGCGGCGCTGGGTGTCAAGCGCGGCATCCGGCGCGTCTCCACGTTCAACATGTATCTGTTCGCGGCGCTGCTCCTGGCCGCGTTCGTGTTCGGGCCGACGGCGTTCCTGCTCAGCACCGGGACGGAGGCGCTGGGCGGGTACGTCAACGACTTCATCGGCATGAGCCTGTTCATGAACGCCGCCAACGGGGGCACCTGGGTCGGCGGGTGGACCGTCTTCTACTGGGCGTGGTGGTTCTCGTTCGCCCCGATGATCGGCATCTTCATCACGCGCATCTGCCGCGGGCGCACCATCCGACAGGTCGTCTTCGCCGGGCTCGTCGGGACGACCGCGGCGTCGTTCCCCTGGTTCATCGTCATGGGCGGGTCGTCGCTGTGGGTCGAGACCCGCGGCTCGCTCGAACTGCTGTCCATCGTCTTCGAACAGGGGCGCGAGGTCGCCGCCTTCCCGCTGTTCGAGTCGCTCATCCCCTTCGGCGGCGTCTTCTCCGTCGCCTACCTCCTGCTGGTGTTGACCTTCCTCATCACCACCGTCGACTCGACGACGCTCAGCCTCGCGATGTTCACTACCGACGGCAGCGAGAACCCCTCGACCGCAAACCGCGTCACATGGGGCGCGCTCGTGGGCCTGCTCTCCTCGCTGTTGCTCATCAGCGGTGGCCTCGCCGCGCTCAAGGACTTCGTCGTCCTGCTCGGCTTCCCCATCGCGTTCGTCATCGGTCTGTGTATCGTCGGGCTCACCATCGAGTTCGAACAGCTCCACCCCGTCCTGCTGACCGAGCGCTACGGGGAGCTACTGCTTACCAAGCAGGGGAGGAGCCGGGGCGTGCAGCGGGAGCATTTCTACAGTCTTCAGGAGGCGGCTAACTGGCTGCAAGATACCCTGAACGGCCTTTTTCCTCCTCCCGTAGCCCGCTGGTCGGGCCGTTTGCTGGTGGATCATTTGCAGTACAATATTGTCCTGGACGAAAGCCGCAGTCTCGAATACCTGCAGAGCCAGCTGAAGCAGATTTTGCCCACCAAGGGCATGGTTCAAAAGGGGGAGATCATCATTTTCAAAGGGAATTTGGTAGACGGGGACAAGTTTGCCAAACTCCGCTCCCTCAAAGAAGTGTACGAAGGCAGCCTGAGCGATCAGCGGGCCTGGTATTTTTTACTGGGCGGGCAGGTACTGCTGGTGAGCATTCTCTTCCTGATCATGTATTTGCTCATCTATCAGTTTAGGCCTCAGGTGTTGGAAGACATTAGCCGGCTCACCTTTATTCTGGTGAATGTACTGCTCATGGTGATGGCGGCCCGGCTTGTTTTGAGTTTTGATAGCCAGTACATTTACCTGGTGCCTTTTGCTATTTTGCCCCTGGTGCTGCGCTCTTTCTTTGATACGCAGTTTACCCTTTTCATGCACATCCTTGCCATGCTCATCATTGGCTTTGTGGTGCAAAACAGTTTTGAGTTTATTTTCCTGCAGATCACCGCCGGGGTTTTCGCCATTGTGCTGGTAGACCGCCTGTACAAGCGCAGTCAGCTCTTTTTTACCGCCGGAAAGATCACCCTGGTGTACTGTATATCCTATCTGAGCCTGGCGGTGCTGCAGGAAGGGAGCTTTCAGGGCATCGATTATTGGGTGTTTCCTTATTTTGTGCTCAATGGCTTGCTCACGCTTATCTCCTTTCCGCTCATCTACTTCCAGGAGAAGCTTTTTGGCTTTACCTCCGATGTTTCGCTGCTGGAGCTAAGCGATACCAACAGTCCCCTGCTGCGTAAGCTTTCTCAGCAGGCGCCGGGTACTTTTCAGCACAGCCTGCAAGTGGCCAATCTGGCCGAAGCAGCGGTAAATGCGGTGAAAGGGAATACGCTCCTGGTGCGTACGGGCGCGCTCTACCACGATATAGGCAAGATGCAATCCCCGATGTACTTCATCGAAAATCAGACGACCGGCATCAATCCCCACGATGAGCTTTCCTTTTCGGAAAGCGCCCAGATTATAATTAGCCATGTGCGGGAGGGCATCCGGCTGGCCAAGCGCTATGCCCTGCCGGATATGCTCATTGATTTTATCCGTACCCACCACGGCACTACCACCGTGATGTATTTTTATAAGCAGTACATTAAGAATTTCCCGGAAGATCCCGAGGCGCTCCGTAAATTTACCTACCCGGGCCCCAAGCCCTTTTCCAAAGAGTCGGCTATCTTGATGATGGCCGATAGTGTGGAAGCGGCCAGCCGGAGCCTCAGTAAGCCCGACCACGAGACGCTGGAAGGACTGGTGGAGCGCTTGATAGACCATCAAATAGAGATGGGCCAATTTGAGAATGCGCCCATTACGCTGCGGGAGATCAGGCAGGTTAAAAAGATTTTCAAAAAGATGCTGATGAATATCTACCACGTCCGGATTCAGTATCCGGAGTGAAGGCCGCCAGCGCCATTAGAGCAGCCGGGAAAAGCAACTTAGGCCCCTTCCGCTGCTTCTTCGGCGGGCTCTTCGCCATCGGACGGAGCCGCCTCAGGGGCAATGCTACTACCATCTTCAAACTGCACCCGCCCTAGTACTACCTCGTAAGCCTCGGGCACTTCGTAATCCTCCGGCATGGCTTCCATTTCGAAGCGGGCCTCGTAGTAAGCCTGATAGCTGGACCAGAACTCCTCGGCACTGCAAATGAGCAGAAAGCTGCCGTCATCCCGGTGCTGCATAAGGGCCAGGTCATAGCCCTGGGCCTTGAAGAGATATTGATGGGGGATTAGGGGAGCCTTGGCCAAGAGTAAGTTATCGCTGAGGCGTAGCGCGCTTTTGGGTTTAAGTTTAAAACATTTCATGCGAGAGGCTTTTTCAAGTGAGGCGAAAATACGGGTAAGTGGACAAATGGGGAAAAATGCCCCGCGGCCCATCCAAACAACCTCCTACCGGCCGGTTGGTAGCGCCTCCATAGCAGCCGGTAAGGAAGTTGCTGTCCTCTCTCTGAAGAGGCCTTGATAGGGAATCCCGGAATGGGAAGCGACTACCCCAACTCTTCCTGAACCTGAGGGGAGAACGGAGGCGATAAATCCAAAGGTCTGGCCAGACCTATGCGGTGGGCTTTTCCGCCGCATATATTTTTGGATTCGAATTGATTTTAGTGCTCCCCCGGCAAAGCCTGAAAGGGTAGGGGACTTTAAACTGTCAAACCGATGGCGAGGCCCGGTCTCGAGCCGCTAAAAATTTCCGGAGCTTATCGGGAAAAGACCAGGCGCAACTGTTCCTGCAGCCGCCCCAGGTAGGGAAAGAGATACTGCATGCGGCTGCCGTACCAACTGAAAAGTTGGGCATCGACCACCCGGCTGTGGCGGGCAGCGGCGGAAAGCTGGTGTAAATCGGCGCTGGTGAAGGCATAGGGCTCACTGCTCAGGAGCAGCAGGTCGAGGTTCATGCTTTGCAAGGCGGATAAATCCGTTTGGGGGTAACGGCCTCCTTCTTCGGGGGCTGCATTGTGCCAGCCGGCTTCCTGCATCACCTGGCCTATGAAGGTATCCGGGCCGGCCATCATTAGCGGGTCTTTCCAGATGAGAAAGGCGGCGCGCAGATCCGGTAGGGGGCGGATTTTGGCTCTTTCACCGGCAATAGACTGTTGCAGGGTTTCGGCCTGTCGTTGGCGCCCGGTAAGCGTTCCAATGCTCGCGATCATCTCCAGGGCGTGGTCTACGCTGCGCACATCGCTGAGCCAAACCGGCGTTTCGGCGGCCAGGGCCTCTATTTGCTCTTTGATGTTTTCCTCTTTGTTGCCAATGATCAAATCGGGCTCCAGGGCACGGATTTTCTCGATTTGCAGGTTTTTGGTACCGCCTATTACCGTTTTTGATTCGAGCCAGTGGGGAGGCGCCTCGCAGTAGGCGGTGATGCCTACCACTTCCGCTTCCAGGCCCAGGTCGTAGAGCAGTTCCGTTTGGGAGGGTACGGTAGAAACGATCCGGCGGGGAGGCTGGGAAAGCTCCAGGGAGCGGCCCGTTTGGTCTTCCCAGGTGGCCATTAGCTCAGCGCTGCGATTACGTCATGGCGGGTGATGATGTGGTAGCCTTTCTCCCCCAGGTTTACCAATACGGCGTTGTTTTCGCGGCTTATATTGGCCGCTATGTCTTTTAGCTTATCGCTGGGCTGCACCACGGGAAAGGGCGGGTTCATAATTTCACCCACAAAGGTTTCCGCCAGGTTTGGGTTTTCTACCAGTTTTTGATAGAGCTGGCCGTCGTCCAGGGACCCTACTATTTGGTCGCCGTCCATGACGGGAATCTGGGAAATATTGTGCTGCTGCATTTTCTGGATCACCTGGCCTATTACTTCATCGGCCTTAGCGCTTACCAGGGGCAGGTGTTCGTGGGCTTTCACCAGGTCGCCCGCCGTGCTTTCTCCGGTGGTGAGGAAGCCGCGGTCGCGCATCCAGTCGTCGTTAAATATTTTGCCCACGTAGCGGCTGCCGTGGTCATGGAAAAGCACCACTACCACATCGTCGGCCGTGAGTTCATCCTTTAGCTGGAGCAATCCCTGCAGAGCCGAGCCACAACTCCAGCCCTGGAAAAGGCCTTCTTGCCGGGCCAGCTCCCGGGTCGTAAGGGCCCCGTCTTTGTCGGTCACCTTTTCAAAGCGGTCTATTACGTTAAAATCCACATTCTTAGGCAGGATGTCCTCGCCTATGCCCTCCGTCAGGTAGCTGTAGATTTCGTTTTCGTCCACCTCACCCGTTTCGTGATACTTTTTGAAGAGCGATCCGTAAGCATCTATACCCCATACTTTTACATTGGGGTTTTGTTCCTTTAGGTAGCGGCCCACGCCCGAGATAGTACCGCCGGTACCTACGCCTACTACGAAGTGGGTTACCCGTCCGTCGGTTTGCTCCCAAATTTCGGGCCCCGTGCTTTCGTAGTGGGCCTGGGCGTTGCCGGGGTTGTCGTACTGATAGGGGTAGTAGGAGTTGGGTATTTCCTTACTCAGGCGCTCCGCCACCGAGTAGTAAGATTCGGGGTGCTCGGGAGGCACATTGGTGGGGCACACGTAGAGTTCTGCCCCCATAGCGCGGAGGATGTCCATCTTTTCCTTGCTCTGTTTATCGCTCAGGGTGCAGATCAGGCGGTAGCCCTTGGTGATGGCGGCCAGGGCCAGGCCCAGTCCGGTGTTGCCGCTGGTGCATTCTATCACCGTGCCGCCGGGTTTAAGCTCGCCCGCTTTTTCGGCATTTTCGATCATTTTCAGGGCCATGCGGTCTTTTACGGAGTGGCCGGGATTAAAGTATTCCACTTTAGCCAGCACCTCGCAGGGCAGGTCTTTGGTTATTTTGTTGAGCCGGATGAGCGGGGTATGCCCGATGGTTTCCGTGATGTTGTCGTAGATTTTCTTAATGG
This sequence comes from uncultured Bacteroidota bacterium, assembly GCA_913056475.1. GTDB lineage: Bacteria > Bacteroidota > Bacteroidia > Flavobacteriales > Schleiferiaceae > CAJXMS01. The sequence goes on along the minus strand of CAJXMS010000113.1, from coordinate 1,734 downwards.
GACGCATAAGCGCGATTTTCGGGTTAGTGATAAGAGGTTTTTAGGCCTGCGGCCAAATGTGCAGCAGGCGCCGGATAGCGGGTACCTTTAAGGGAGGCTGTCCGGCTGCGAGCCCCCGTTTTCCGGGGACCTCGCCCGTTCGGGGGCAAAGTTACTCAAATCGTAAGGCTTTGACCGGCCGGATGCGGGCCACCAGAAAGCTGGGGAGGAGGAGGCACAGCAGGCAAATGAGCAAGGTGCCCACGTTGAGCGCCAGGATATGCCAGGGATTCAGGGCAATGCTTACCTCGCTCACGTAGTAGGTGCGGGGATCAAGTTTAATGAAACCGTAATGCGACTGGAGCCAGGCCAGGCCCAGACCTACGGCATTGCCCCAGGCCAGGCCCAGACCGATGAGGTAGGCCGCCTTGTACAGGAATACGCCCTGCACCAGTCTATTGCGGGCGCCCAGTGCTTTTAAGGTGCCGATGAGCAGGGTGCGCTCGGTAATGAGGATGAGCAGGGCGATGGACATATTTACGGTAGCTACGGCCACGATGATGCCCAGGATGAGAATAATGTTGAGATCAAAAAGGGCGAGCCACTGGTACAGCTGCGGGTGGAGCTGGGCAGCGCTTAGGGCATCGTACTGGTAGGGCAGGAGCTGGCGGATGCGGCGGGCCACGGCCGTGGCCTTCGCGCCCGCTTGCAGGTGCAGGGCATAGCCGCCCACCTCGCCGCGGTCCCAACCGTTGAGCCGTTGGGTATGCTTGAGGTCGCTCAGAATAAAGTTTTGGTCTATATCTTCAAAATCGGTGCGGAAAAGGCCCCCTACGGTAAAATTGCGCCGCAGGGGCGGCTTATCCTGGCGGATAAAATACATGGAAAACCGCTCTCCCAGGGCCAGCGAAAGATCGGCGGCCAGGCTCTCGCTGATAAGAATGCTGTCTTGATAGGCATCCGCTGTAAAATGGGGGACGCGCCCGGCGGTGAGGTAGGGGCGAAAATTTTCCCAGCGCTGTCCCGGGCCTACGCCTTTAAGGATGGCGCCCATAAACTGTTTTTGGTGCTGAATGAGGCCGGCCTTGCGGGCAAAGGGCTCCAGGTAAGCTATCTCTTTTTGTTGACGGATTTGCTCCAAGAGGCTATCGCTCAGCAGCACGGGCGCTTGTTCCAGATTGGGCGTAGGTTGGTACTGCAGCACTTGAATATCTCCGCCGAAACTGGTTATTTTGTTGCGAATGGCTTTTCGCAGACCGTTGCCCGTGGCCAGCGCCAGGATCATGATGACCATGCCCAGGGCAATGGCCCCGATGGAGATCCGGACGATGGGCTGGGTAATGCTGCGGGCCCCACGGGGGCTGCGCAGGATGCGACGGGCTATAAACCAAGCAAAATTCAAATGATCAACCGCTTTTTCTTCGGAGCCGCCAAATATAGACAATTGGCCCTGCTGCTGCTCGTGGTGATGCTACCACATTTGGCCGCCAGGCCGCAAAACAAACCCCAGGATAAAATAACCGTGGCCGCTGAACGGCCCGGCGCCTACCTGCCGCTGCTGTATGACAAAAAGGTGGCGGTGGTGGCCAATCAAACTTCCCGCGCCTATGACCAGCACCTGGTGGATTATCTGCTGGAACGGGAGGTGGCGGTAAAGAAGGTTTTTGCGCCGGAGCATGGCTTCCGGGGGCAGGCTTCGGCCGGGGCTAAGGTGGCCGATGGACGCGACGCGGAGACGGGGCTGCCCCTCATTTC